>DATGPD010000286.1:0-10946 GCA_035305285.1 Planctomycetota bacterium | reverse complement strand
CCACGCCGTGCGATGCTCGCCGTGCGCCATGGCGTGCTCGATCAGACCGGCGAGGAACGCGTCGTTTGCCAGCGTCGCGCTGTCGCCGACGATCGTGACCTGCCGGCGGGCCCGCGTGATCGCGACGTTCAAGCGCCTTCGGTCGGCGAGGAAGCCGACTTCGCCGTGCGCGTTGGAGCGGACCAGGGAGAGGACGATCGCCTCCTTCTCGCGCCCCTGGAACCCGTCGACACTGTTCACTTCGAGGCCGGCGTGGGCGCCGAGCCGTTCGCGCAGGAGCTGGACCTGGGCGTTGTAGGGGGTGATCACCGCCAAGCCCTCGGGCGGGACGCCGGCGGTGAGCAGATCGTCGACGACGCGCGCGACGATGCGCGCCTCGTCCGGGTTGGCGCGCGACCCGTCGTCGTCGGCGGGGGTTTCCTCGAAGTCACAGCCGGCGGTGTCGATCAGCACGAAGGTCGCTTCGGTCGCGGCGCACGGCGCGACGCCGGCGAGGTCGCACAGACGGTGCGCGCGGACCGGCTCCGCCGCGACCAGCCGCCCGCCGTACAGCGCGGCCGACGACCACGCCATGATCGTCTCGTGCATGCGGTACTGCACGGTCAGCATGCGCGTGAGCGCCGCGCCGGACGGCGACTCCGCCAGGCGCGCGAACATGGTGCGCGCGAGTCCGCGCGCCGCGGCCTCCGGCGACACGATGGTCGGCGGGAGCTGCAGGTGGTCGCCGGCGAGCACGGCGCGCCGGCCGCGCAGCAGCGCGATCCAGCACGCTGCCTCGATGGCCTGCGCGGCCTCGTCGATCACGACGAGGTCGAACGCGCGTCCGCCGAGCAACGGGTCGGCAGCTCCGGTGGTCGTCGCGAGGACGACCTGCGCGGTGTCGAGCAGCCCCCGGATCGTCGCGTCCTGCTGCGCACGCAACTCATCGCGCAACCGGCGGAGCTCGGCGCGCGCTTCGCCCCGGGCGTTCCGTCCCGAGGCGCGCGCGACGCGGCGCTGCTGCTGCTCGATCTCGCGGCGCAGGTCCTTGCTCACCTTGCGGTCCGGGCTCGCCTCGATCAGCGCGTCGAGCGTGTGCGCGAGGACGCTCGGCAGCACGCGCGCCGGGTGGCCGAGGCGGACGATGCGTAGCCCGGCGGCGGCGAGCCGCTCGCCGAGGTTGTCGACTGCGACGTTCGAGGGCGCGCAGGCGAGGACGCGCTCGCCGCGCGCGACCGCCTGGCGGATCAGCTCGACGACCATCGTCGTCTTGCCGGTGCCGGGCGGCCCGTGGATCAGGGCGAAGTGCTCGGCGCGCAGCGCGTGCGCCACGGCTTCGCGCTGGTCGGCGTCGAGGTCGTCGGCGAACCAGGTCAGCTCGGAAGCGAGCGGACGCTTCCGGAACTCGGGAGGGCGGGCGCCGAACGCCACTTCGCGCAGGGCTGCGCCGGGCGGGGCGCGCTCGGCGCGCAGGGCGCGCAGCGCGGCGGCCAGTCGGCGGAACGTGACGTCCGGCGCGAGCCGGTCGACCCGCAGCAAGTCGGCGAGGTCGGCGTCCTCGTCGTCGAGCGCGATGGTCAGGCTGCGTTCGCGTACCGCGACCACCACTCCGGAGGTGCCATCGGCGTCGCGCGCGTCGTTCGGCCGCAGCGCGACCGTGTCACCCGCGCCGAAGCGATGCGCAGGCAGCGGCTCGCCGCGGCTGCTCTCGAGCACGACCTGCACGCGCGCGTTCGCGCCGGTCGTCACGTCGGCGACGACCAGGCGGCGCAGCGTCAGGCCGCGGCGCTGCAGCTCGGCATCGGGAAGCGTGGCGAGCGCGCGCTGCACCGCGTCGATCTCTGCCCGCCGTTCCACCTCGAGCAGCTCGGAGTGCAGCGCGACGAAGGCTTCGAGGTCGGGGTTGTCGGGCACGGCCGGCGCCACCTTGTAGGCGGTCGACGCCGACGAACCCAGTCCGCGCAACCGCCGCGACCGTCGACGCGCGCCGGACCGTGCCGCGGTCGCACGATGCGCAGGCGCCGTGCCGCGCGGCGGCTGCTATGTTGCTCGCCCCGCGCCGATGCGACCGACGATCGCCCAACTGGAAGCCTTCCTCGCCGTCGCGCGGACGCTGAACTTCAGGCGCGCGGCCGCCGAGACGTTCACGTCGCAGTCGGTGCTGAGCGCACAGGTCATGCGCCTCGAGGAGATCCTCGGCGTGCGGCTCCTGGAGCGCGACCGCCGGCGCGTCATCCTCACCGCCGACGGCCAGAAGGTGCGCGACCACGCGCGCCGCGTGCTCGACGCCATCGACGAACTGGTCGGCGCGACGCGCGACGCGCAGAACGTGCTGACCGGCGTGCTGCGCGTCGGCTTGATCCCCACGGTCGCGCCCTACCTGGTGCCGAAGATGCTGCCCGCGGTGCAACGCGCGCACCCGGGCGCCCGCCTCCTCCTGCGCGAGGATCGGACCGCCCGCCTGGTCGAGATGGTCCAGGCGGCCGAGCTGGACGTCATCGTCCTCGACATCGACGTCGACCTGGGCACGCTGCACTCCACCTTCCTGTTCGAGGACGCCTTCCTCCTCGCGGCACCCGCGGGGCACCCGCTCGCCGAGCGCGCCGAGGTCACGGTCGCCGAACTCGAGGACGTCGATCTCCTCCTGCTGGAGGACGGCCACTGCCTGTCCGACCGGATCCGCACCATCTGCCGGCGCGCCCGCGATGAGGACGGCAGCGACTTCCGCGCGACCAGCCTGGTCACGCTGGTGCACATGGTCGCCGCGGGCGCCGGGGTCACGCTCTTGCCCGAGATGGCGGCGCGCGTATACCGGTCGTTGCCGGGGCTGCGCCTCGTGCCGTTCCAGCCGCCCGCGCCCACGCGGCGGATCGGCATCGCGTGGCGCGCATCCGATGGCCGCCTGCCGTCGTTCCGCCGCCTCGCCGAGCTGATCGAGGCGAGCGCGTGACCGCCGCCCCGTCAGTTCTCCAGGTCGCGGAAGAAGCGATCGGACTCGCGCAGGCCTTGCAGGTACAGGTGCCACTCGAGCTTCTCGTCCGGCTCGATCTGCCGGTCGGGCACGTTGGCGGGCGGCCCGAACAGCGAGTTGACCACCCAGTCGGCGAGGTGGACCTCGCCGGTCAGCTCCCGGCCTTCGAGCATCGGCTCGACTTCGATGATCTCGCGCCGGCGCAGCGTGCCGTTGGGCACGACGAATCGGCGGTTCTCGATCAGCTCGGCCTCGTCGGCGCTCACCAGCCGGACCAGCTCGGCGGCGTCGGCATAGGCGTTGCCTTCGTACAGCTCCTTGAACAGCAGGTGGACCACGATGACCATCTCCTGCTCGCCGAGCATGTGCTCGCGGAAGAAGCGCACCGCCGGGAAGGTCTGCTTGCCTTCGCTGAGGTCCAGCCGGCGCCGGACGCGCTGCCACATCGCCTCGATGCGGCGGGTCAGACCGCGGCCCGGCGAGAGGGCCGTGTTGTGCAGCCGGTCCCACCGGTCGGAATGGAACACCCGCTCGCTGCGCTCCTTGTAGAGGTTGTGCAGGATCCGGAGGTCGATCAGGAATTCCCGGTTGCTGTAGTAGCGGTCCTGCCCGCCCCGCCGGAGGTCCTCGGGGACGAAGCCGCCGACCTCGTCGCGGAAGCCGAGCACCGCCTCTTCCGAGATCCGGAAGCGCGCCTCGAGGAGGTCGTCGGCGGGCTCGCCGTCGTCATCGAGCACGACCAGGCCGCTGGCGCGCAGCGGGCTCTCCTCGCGCAGGAGGTCGAGACCGGTCAGCACCTCGAAGCTGGTCTCGAAGACCGAGCTGAGGAGCACACGACCCTGCACCGCGGGCTCTTCCGACCGCAGGTGCCGGTGCAGCAGGTGGGCGAGGACGAGGAAGTGCTGCGGCGTGAGGCGGTACTGCCGCATCACCTCCGCGAGCGGACCACGGAAGCGATACGCGCGGAGATCGCGAGCGAGCCTGGCAACCTTGCGCCTCGACTGCGTGCGCAGCCGCGAACGCTGCTCGCGACCGAGCTCCGGGTCGCGCATGCGCGTCGTGATGCGCTGCAGGTCGTCGCACAGATTCAACAGGTTCTCAACGCGAGGTGCGCGCGCCGTCCTTTTCATAAGTCTTTGCGGATACGTAATTAGCGACGTCCAGTGCGAGTGCGCGCAACCCTAATCCACAAGCGCCTCCCGGTGCAAGCAGCGGCCTTCCGGGGCCCCTCGGAGCAGCCCGGGGCCACCCTGCCGAACCCCTTGCGGCGCAAGGCGCCGGGCCCAGGTATCCCGTCCGACGGAACGCGGAAGATTGTGGAATTATTCCGCACCAAACGGGGCGGAGGGCGGGGGTGACCGGGGCGGGGGCGGGATCAGGGCGGGCCCTGCGCACCGCCGGGGTCGCGGCCGTGGCGCTCGGGGTGCTGCTCACGCTGCGCACCCACGTGGCGCAGCGTTACCTGATTCCCTCGCGCAGCATGGAGCCGACCCTGCACGGCGACCCGCGGCGAGGCGACATCGTCCTCGTCGACAAGTGCGGGCTGTTGCGCCCGCACGATGTCGACCGCCTGCGGCGCTTTGACACGGTCGTCGTGCGTGACCGCGACCACGACGGCGCCGATCCGCTGGTGAAGCGCGTGGTCTCGACCGGGGACGAGATGGTCAAGATCGCCGAAGGCGACGTCTTCGTGCGGCCGCTCTCCGGGGGCCCCTGGACGCGGGTGCAGAAGCACCCCATCGAGCACCGCGACCTGCGCTTCACGTTCTATGCCTGGGAGCCCGGAGGCTCGGGGAGCGAGCCCCCCGACCACTACCTGGCCGGCACCCGGGACGACGCCGGCCCCTACTGCCTGCGGCCGTTCGCGGCCGACGTCGGCGCGGCGCTGGCGCGCCTCGGCGGGGCAAACCTCGGAGGGGAGGTCGGGCGGGTGCTCGCGACCGTGCGCGCGATCGACACCTCGTTCCTCGACGCCGCGGGGCGGCGCAGCTTCGCGGGCGCGGGGTGCAGCCACAACGACGTCGGCTGGGAGGTGGACCTGGAGCTGGCCGACGGCTGCCTGGGGTTCGCGGTGAGCCTGCACCAGCACGACCTCGTGCTCGCGGCGGCGTGCGAGCGCTCGGGCCGGGTGGTGCTCGGCGAGGGCGTGGCGATCGACGAGCCGCTCCCGCCGCCGGTGCCTGCGCTCGGCACGAGGGTCACCGTCGCGTTCGGCTACCTCGACGGCCGCCTGTTCCTGGAGGTCGACGGCCGCCTGGCGGCGCTCGTGGCCTTTCCCATGCCGGCGAACCGGGAGAGCGCCGGCAACGTGCTGCGGCTTGCGGTCCTCGGGACCGGGGAGGCCGAGCTGGCGCGGGTGCACCGCGTCCGGCTGTTCCACGACGTCTACTACCAGCCGGAGAACCGGCCCTACGCGGGCATCCGCGAGTACCGGGTCGAGCCGGGCGAGTTGTTCCTCCTCGGCGACAACACCTTCGACAGCACCGACTCGCGGCGGCGCGGGCCGTTCGCGGCTGCCGACCTCGTGGGCCGGCCGGTGGCCGTCATCGGCCCCTGGTCGCGGGCGCGCTGGCTGCCCCGATGAGCGGCACGCGGCGATGACGAGGGACGGGGACGGCCGGGATCCGGACTCGTGGCGCGTGGCGGACGTCATGCCCGGCCTGGTCGTCGCGTACGCCCTGCTCGCCGCGGGCGGGTACCTCTGGCTGCGCTGGCGCGACCGCACCGAGATGCTCGCCGAGCACGCGGTCGGGCGGCACGGTGCGCTCGCGGCGGTCGCGGTGGGCACCGCGACGGCGTTCGCGTTCTACGGTCTCGGCCGCCTGGCGGCCCGTTACGTGCCCGCCTTCGCGGCACTAGAGGCCACGCTGGCCGGGCTGCTCGGCACACTGCGCGAGCGGCAGGCGGTGGTGGTCGCCCTGACGTCGGGCGCCGCCGAAGAGTTCTTCTTCCGCGGAGCGATGCAGGACGCGCTCGGCTGGACGATCACCACGGTGGCGTTCGCGCTGAGCAACTATGGCGGACCGCGCCTGCGCCTGTGGTGCGTGCCGGCCGGCCTGCTCGGCGCGGTGCTCGGCGGGCTCGTCATCGCGGGTTTCGGCCTCCTGTCCGCCGCGCTCGCGCACGCGTTGTTCAATTACCTGTGGTTGCAGAGATGGGTCGTTCGCTGAACTGCCGTCCGCTCGCCGGCTCCCTGGCGCTCGCCGTTTCGCTCGCTGCCGTCGCGGCCCAGCCGGCGAACCCCCCGGCCCGACGGGGCGCGGAGCCGATGGCGATGCCGCGCGGCGTCGCACGCGCGCTCGGCGATGCCCGCATCGTGATCGACGGCGTGGTCGACGAGTGGCCCGCGGCCTCGCCGCTGCTGCTGCTCGACACGCGCCAGGTGAGCGGCACGGCGATGCGCGCCTACCTCGGGCCTTCCGACCTCTCCGCGCAGGCGTTCCTGGTGTGGGACGCGGAAGACCTCTACGTCGCGGTGAAGGTCAAGGACGACTGGCACCGGCCGCTCGGCGCGAAGGTCTACGGCGTCAGCGAGATCCCGCCGGCGGACAGCGTCCTGCTGACTTTCGATCCCGAGCGCGACACGCGCGCGCTCGGTCACGATCTTGGCCGCACCGACGACCGCGAGTTCTGGTTGGCCGACGTCGAAGGCGCCGGCAAGGGGCAGGTGGTCCTGTGGAACCGCTTCGGCGGCACGGCGACGTGGGTCGAGGGCGGGGCGCTCGCCGTCGCCCGCGACGACCAGCTCAAGGTGACCACCTACGAGGCGCGCATCCCGTGGAAGGCGATCCTCAAGGGCGGCAGGAAGCCGGAGGTCGGCATGGTGTTCGACTTCCAGATCGTCGTCAGCGACTTCGACGAGGTCACCGACGTGATGGCGCAGACGCGGATCGGGTGGACCTTCGGCACCGGGCCGCGCATCGATCCCGGCCTGCTCGGCTCGGTGATGCTGCTCGGCGACGTCGACGGACCGGTGATCGACCTGCCGGAGTTTCCGTCGCCGCCGTCGCCGAGCGAGGACGCGGTGCCGGGGCCGCGCTACTGGATCGAGCTGCATGACGCGCTGCGCGCGACCAGGCCCGTCGTGTTCCGCGCCGATGCCGGCGATCCGCGCGCGGCGATCGGTGCCGAGCGGCGCCGCCGGCTCGAGACGCTCGACGGTCATCTCGCCGCCTTCCCGCGCGTCGACTTCCTGGAGTTCCAGCAGCGCATCCACCGCCGCATGTCGCGCGAATGCGCCGGCATCATCGCGACCGGGCTGCCGTACTACTGGGACCACGTCCTCGCCGAGGTGCGCCGGCGCGTCGAGGTGGCGGTTCCCGAGCACGGGGTGCGCGTGTTCCGCCTGCCGCAGAGCGGTTGGCTCGTGCTCAGCAAGCAGGCGAAGTTCGCGATCGATCCCGCGGGCTACGACGTCGACAAGGCGTTCTACGAGGTGCTGGACTTCGTGTTGCTGACCGACCCGCTCGACATGACGAAGCGCAACGATCAGCTGCTGATCCGCATGCTGCTCACCGGCAAGGCCTTCGCCTCGCACGTGCGCTTCCACCTGCCGGGGATCGACGCGAGCAAGGTCGAACTCGTGCAGCCCGGCGGCCGCTTCGACCGCAACGGGCTGCGCATTGCGGTGCTCGGCGTGCAGAACGAGCAAGGGGTCAGCGCGTCGGTCGGCTACCACGTGCAGTGGCCGGACGGCTTGACCATCGTGCACAGTGGATTGTCCGCCAGCGTCGAGCAGCTTCCGCCCGACGGCCGGAAGGTCGACCTGCTGATCCTGTCCGCCGAGCACGACGCGCCGGCCGTCGCCGGCCAGCGCATCGCGGCCGAGCTGACCGTGCTCGACGACGTCTTCTTGTGTCCGCGCCGGCCGGGCGGCCACCCGCGAGTGTCGCTCGAGGGCGCGTTCGAGTTGCAGTCGTGGCTCTTGCCGTGTGCCTCGGTCCTCCTCGCCCCGGGCGAGTCCTGGACGGTGAGCCGCTAGCGCGGCCCGGCAAGAAGGCACAGGTCGTCGGGGTGCGCGACCCACGGACCGCCATACCCGAGCGAAGCGGTCTGTCGGTCTCGCCGTTGCAGTTCCCACCGCGTCGTCGACAGGAGGGCCGCCGCCGGGCGAGACGACGAGGCGCGCGACTGCCGCCTTCGGCTCAGGGCGAGCCGCAATGACATGCCGGCGGCGTCGAAGGAGTGCACGGACTGCAAAGGCGCGGCAGCGTTGCCGGTGCGGCGAACCGCACTTCACCCCAGGTGATCCGCCGGTTCGTCGACTGTGCGTGCCGCGACTGCCGTCGCGACGTGCCGTGGCAGGCATTGTGCAGCGCATCGCACCCGTGTGGCATCGCGCGGCATTGCCGCCGCTGCCGGCAGGCTTTTCGCGGGGAGCACACTGTTTGCCAAAGGATGCGCGTGCACGGGTCGAACGAATCCACAGTGCGGCCTTCGGGCCCTCGGCATTGCGGCACCGTCCGCCGCGACGCAGAGGCGTCGGGCGAATCCGTGCGCGTTTGGCGGTGCGCGCACGCCGTGTGCCTGCCAGGACGGGAAGGCGCTCATGCAATTCTTGCGTTACCCCACGAGGCGCCTTAGCGACGTCCCATTGTGCGGCGCCTGGTCCTGGTACCACCGTACGCGCCGCCTTTCCTTTCCCATGGATCCGCGCACGCGCCGCCGCAGAATCGTCGCTTCCCACGAGCGTGCGATCCTTCCTCGCACGCTTCCGGCGTACACCGTCGAAGCCGACGCCTTGGCGCAAGCCGGCCGGCGCGCGACAGCGTTTCACTCCCCCAACCCAGACCACCGAAAGAGCCGCTGATGGCCGCCAAGAAGAACGCGCCCGCGATGGACTTCATCGTCGAGGCGCTCAAGAAGAACAAGAACGTCCCGTACTCCGAAGTCGCCGAGCAAGCGCGCAAGCGCAATCTGAAGATCTATCCGATCATGTATGGTCGCGCGAAGGCGCTACTCGGCCTCGTGCCGGTGTCGCCGCGCGGACAGGGGCGCAAGTCCGGGTCGACCGCCGCGCGGACTTCCGGTCGCACTCCGGCGCGGCGCGGACCCGGCCGTCCGCCGCGCGTGACGGACATGAGCTCGATCGAAGCGGTGATCGCCGCGTTGAAGGACGGCGAGCGCGAGCGCGACCGCTACCGCCGCGCGCTGGAGCAGATCCGGGGCATCCTCGAAGCGGTCGTCTGAGCGGCGCGTCCCGCGCCGCCTCGGCGCATCGACTGCCGCGTGGCGTCCGCTCGCCCGAAACCCGGCGTGCGAACCCTTACGTGCCGCGGCGCGCCCGTTCGATCGCCGCGCGCCACCGCGGCTCGTAGATCGCGCGCGTCTGCGTCTCGACCCATTCGGCGAACGCCTGCGCGAGGCGGGCGGTCAGCGGGCCGACGTCGCCGCGGCCGACCGGCCGTCCGTCGAGCGCCGTCACGGGCAGCACGTCGCGCAAGGTCGACGACAGGAAGATCTCGTCCGCGGAGCGCAGGTCGTCGGCCGACAGCGACCGCTCCTCGGCCGGGACCTCGAGGCGGGCGCACAGCGCGAGCAGCAGGGCACGGGTGACGCCGGCGAGGATCCCGGCGTGCAGCGGCGGCGTCGCGATGCGGCCCCGTTGGACGATGAACACGTTGGCGGTCGACGCCTCGGTGACCGCGCCCTCGGTGTTGAGCATCACGCAGTCGTCTGCACCGGCGCGGCGCGCCTCGGCGAGCGCGAGCACGTTGTTGAGGTAGTTGCCCGTCTTGAGCGCCGGGTCGAGCGCGCGCCGGTCGACGCGCCGGCGCTCGACGAGGGCGAGGCGGACGGCGGCAGCGGGCGGCGCCGGCAGCGGCCGGACGAGGATGACGCAGCGCGGCGGGCCGGGCGCGTAGGCGAGGTCGATGCTCGGCGCGGTCCCGTCGCCGCGCGTGACGATCACCCGGATGTAGGCCTCCTCGCCGGGCCCGGGGCGTGCCTCGGCGAGCGTCGCCGCGATCCGGTCCACGAGCACGTCGTCGTCCGGGCCGGGGGGGAAGCCGAGACCGTCCGCCGAGGCGCGCAGGCGCGCGAGGTGTTCCGGCCACGCGAAGGGCACGCCGGCGTGCGTCCGCATCACTTCGTACACCGAGTCGCCGAACAGGAAGCCGCGATCCATGACCGGCACGGTGGCGCGCTCGCGGGCCACGATGCAGCCGTCGATGTTGCAGAGCTCGTTCATGAGGTGTTGTCGGCGCGGCGCGGCGGCCTAGCAGCGGTCCAGGACGGCCTCGACCGCGTCGCCTTGCACGCGCAGGTGCGGTGGTAAGCTACGCGCCCGCGGCTCGGCCCCGGCACGGAAACGCAATGTGCGGATTCATCTCGATCCTCGGACCCGAGGGCAGTGACGTCCTGCCCGACATCCTGTCCGGCCTGCTCGCGATCCAGCACCGCGGGCAGGACGCGGCCGGCATCGTGGCCTACCGCGACAAGTTCCAGGCGAAGAAGGGGCTCGGGCTGGTCCGCGAGGTGTTCGAGCAGAAGCACATGAACCGCCTGCGCGGGCACATGGCGGTCGGCCATGTCCGCTACCCGACGGTCGGCGGCGGCGAGGACACCGACGTGCAGCCGTTCTGGCTGGACTTCCCGGTCAGCGTCGCGATGGCGCACAACGGGAACGTCACCAACTTCCTGGAGCTGAAGCGCAGCTACTTCACCAACAAGCTGGCGAGCAACTGCGACCTGGAGGCGGTCCTGTACGTGTTCGCCCAGGACCTGATCCGGCGCGGCGACCTGGTGGCGATCGGCGCCGAGCACATCCGCAGCGCGGTCGCCGAGGTGTTCCGCGTCGTCAAGGGCGCCTACTCCGTGGTCGGGATCATCGCCGACGCCGGCATGTTCGCGTTCCGCGACCCGTTCGGGATCAAGCCGATCATCGTCGGCCGACGCCGGACGGCGGACGGCGGCGTCTACTACGCGGTCGCGAGCGAGAGCGTGGTGCTCGACGTCGCCGGTTACGAGATCGTGCGCGACCTCGCGGCGGGCGAAG
>DATGPD010000285.1:0-3177 GCA_035305285.1 Planctomycetota bacterium | reverse complement strand
AAGAACCTGCTCGCCTCCGAGCAGACCGGGGTGACCACCGAGCTGGGCGAGCCGCGCCTCCTCGAACAGGCGCGCGCGCTGTTCCGCTGCTACCTCGTGCTCAACGTCGCCTGCGCGCTCGCCTACCTGGCGGTCGGCCTCGCGCCGTTCGACGCGGTGTGCCACGCGTTCACCACGATCGCGACGGGCGGCTACTCGACGCGCAACCTGTCCCTCGGCGCGTTCGACTCGGCCGGCGTCGAGATCGTCGCGATCGTCGGCATGGCACTCGGCGGGTGCAACTTCGCCTGGCTGGTCGCCCTGGTGCGCCATCGCGGCCGGGACGCGGCGAAGGTGCTGCGCCAGCCCGAGCTGCAGTGCTACTTCGCGACCCTGTGCGTCGGCCTGCTGATCGCCACACTCGCCCTGTGGCTCGGCGGCCACCGGGTGCCGAACGGCGACGGCGTGCGCGATTACGGCGGGTTCGGCCGTTGCCTGCGCGACGCGGCGTTCAACGTCGTGTCCGTGTTCACCAGCACCGGCTTCGCGACGGCCGACTACCAGAGCTGGCCCGCGCTCGCGCTCCTCGTGCTGTTCTACGGGATGCTGGTCGGCGGCTGCACCGGATCGACTTCGGGCGGGCTGAAGGTCCTGCGCGTCGTCATCAGCGCCAAGCTCGCGACGTTCCACGGCCGGCGGTTCATGCGCCCCAAGAGCGTGGAGCGCCTCAAGCTCGGCGGCGAGGTGCTCGCCGACCCGGTCGTGTCCGCGGTGCTCGCCATGGTCGTCCTGTGGCTCGCGCTCGTCGGCATCGGCGCGATGGTGTACGCCTCCGACGGTCGCCTGCACCTGCAGGACTGCCTGACCGTGTCCGCCGCGATGCTGGGCAACACCGGTCCCGCCCTGAGCCCGGTGGTGGTCGCCGACGGCACCGCCCAGCTCGTCGGCACCGGCGCCCTGAACCTCGGGCCGTACGGGAGCTACGGCGACCTCCCGGCCTCCCTGAAGCTGTGGGCCTGCCTGCAGATGGTCGTCGGCCGGCTCGAGCTGATGGTGCTGCTCGTGCTGCTCAGCCCGCGTTTCTGGCGGAGTTGAACCACCGCGGCGCAGGCCGGCGCTAACCCGGAGGTGCGGTGCGATCCGATAGTCCCTCCGACAGGGCCAGAGCTTGGGGAACGGACCACCGAGAACACACGCGGCGCGCGTCGCCGCGTCCGGGCCGGCCGCCGCCGTGCGGCGGAAGGAGCGTTGACGTGGCGCTCCCGGACACGGCGACCGCGGCACCGCAGCCGCGCGAAGTACAGGAGCCGCTGCTCACCCCGGAGGAGCTGCAGGCGCTGTTCCCGAGCGACCTGCCGACGTCGCTGCCCGCCGGGTTCGCCTCGGGCGTCGAGGAGTTCTTCACGCGGCTGGAGCGAGAGGCCGACGGCGCCGACGAGGCCGGCGCCGCGGACCCCGACCCCGCCGCCGACGACGCGCTGGCACCGGCGCGGCCCGGCGCGTACCGCGCCGCCGTCGAGGTCACCGCGTGCTACGCGCTGCTCCTGCCCGTCGAGCTGGTGTTCAGCGGGCGGATCGGCTCGTTCGGCGTCCACCCCCACCCGTACTGGCTCGTCGTCCTCGCGCTGGCCGCGGCACGCGGCCTGCGCGTCGGGCTGGCCGCGGCGGCGCTGGGCGCGGCGTTCCACGTCGTCGGGTTCGTGCACGCCCGGCAGGTGAGCGACCCCTCCCTGCTGCTCGCCTGGCCGGTGGTGCGCGAGCCCGCGCTGTTCGTGCTCGGCGCGCTGCTGGTCGGCAGCCTGCGCGACGACCTCGCCCGGCGCTACGAGCGCCTGTGGCAGGCGTACCGGGCGCGCCGCGAGCGCACCGGCCCCGGCGCGCCGCCGCCGGACGCGGCGGACGCCGTCGGCCCGGGGCGTGAGCCGGAAGCCGCCCGCCGGTCACGGCGCTGGCGCCTGCGCGGCGGCCGGCTGCGGCGCCTGGTGCGCTGAGCGTCGCGCGCGCTCAGAACGTGCCGAGCACCTGGTAGAAGCGGTTCGAGACGGCAGGCCCCGTGAGCGGCAGCGGGTTGCTCGTGCTGAGCGCCGCCCACTGGATCCGCGTGCTGTTGAGCGGCACGCTCGTCGAGCCCGTGCCCACCGACCACACGATGCCGTTCGGCGGGTCGCAGGTGAACCAGATCGAGCCGTCGGTGATCGTCTGCCCGCTCGGGTTGCTCGCCGACATCTGGCGCAGGCTGGTGTGGAAGTGGAACACGTCCTCGCTGCTGGTCGCCGACGTGCCCACCCGCTGCGCCCACGCGAGGTGACTGCCGTCGCGCGAGATCGTCAGGCTCTCGATCTGCTTGATCGCCGACAGCGGACCGGTCGTCGTGTTGTTGGTCAGCATCTCCGCCTGGCCGCCGTTCTCGATGTCGAAGCGGAACACGTTGGCGTCCTCGAACGCGCCACCGCCGACTGCGCGGCGCGCGGCGAAGTACGCGAAGTCGCCCACCGGAGCCCGCCGGATCTGCATCTCCAGCATCGGCCACGGATCGTTCGTCGTGTCGATCGCGCCGGTGTGCAGCACCGGCCGCGGCGGCACGGACGGCGCGGAAAACTCGTTGCCGGTGATGTCCTTCAGCGCGCCGGTCTTGCGGCTGACGGCGACGATGTTGTTCACCGTGCTCGCCGCGTCCGAGCGGATGAAGTACCACCAGTGCTTGTTCAGCGACCAGAACTGGCCGCGCGTCACGATGTCGCCGACCGAGGTCCGCGCGGTCACCGCGCCGGCGTCGACGTCGTACTCGTAGAGGTCCTGCGCCGTGCGGCTCGGCCCGGCGAAGAACAGCACCTTCGTGTCGCTCAGGAACGTGACCTCCGAGTAGTACGTCGCGCCCGGGACGGTGATCAGCGCCGGGTTCGGGGCGCCGGTGCACACGAACAGACCGGGGAACACCGTGTTCGTCGTCGTCGCGGCGAGCACCGCGAGCTTGGTCCCGTCGGGCGACACGGCGCACTTGATGCCGTCGGGCGAGTCGGTCGTGGCCGCGGGCGTGATCGCGCTGAAACCGAACTCGGCGAGTCCGGTCTGCTGCGCGAAGCGCGTGAAGTTCGTCACCAGCGGCGTGCCGCCGTTGTCGGTGACCCGGTAGACGTCCATCTCGGTGCGCGTGGTCGACGTGCCGGCCGGGAAGTACGCGACCTCGCCGTCGCGCGA
>DATGPD010000284.1:0-2887 GCA_035305285.1 Planctomycetota bacterium | reverse complement strand
CGCGGCGGGCGCCGCCACTTGCGTCCCTTGCCGACTTCGACGAGCGCGCCGAAGGTCGGCACGTCCTTGGGATCGATCTCCTGCGCGAGGATCGAACGGTCGAAGGCCGGCGCCTCGCTCGCCGCCGCCGCGGCGGCCTCGCGCTCCTGGCCGCGCGCGCGGCGCCGCTTGCGGCGCGCGCGTCCGCCCTCGCGGGCGCGCGCCGGCTCGGACGCGGGCGCCTCGGGCGCGGCGCCGTCCTCGACCGCCTCGGGCTCGACCTGCGCCGCGGGAGCCGGCGCGGTCTCGACCGCGGCCTGAGGCGCGCCCTCGCCCGAACCCCCGCCCCGGCGCCGGCGCCGGCGCCGCCGGCGGCGCCGGCCGGAGCCTCCGCGCGGCTGCTCCTCCGCGGGGTCGTCGGTGGCGGCGGCCGCGGGTGCCGGGCTCTCGCCCCCGGCTCCCTCGTGTGCCGGCGCGGGCTCGGCCGCCTGGCGCCACACGGCCACCTGCTCCAGCGGCGTGTCGGTCGCGAGGCACGTCAGCTCGTACAGCTCGAGGGCGGCGGAGAAGAAGGGGTCGCGCGCGAACGCGCCGGGTCGGAAGCGACGGCCGTTGCCCTGCGCGAACCGAGCCTGCACCCCGCAGATCCGCTTGAGCGCGCCGAGGTCGCGGCGCGGCAGGCGCAGCGTCTGGGTGAGGTCGCCGAGCAGTTCCTCGGCGACCGTGCTCGGGCTCTCGTCCGGGCGCGCGGCCGCGGCGACGTGCACCGGCCGCGTGAACAGCGTCCCGAGGAGCACCGGGGTGCTCGGCACGACGCCGGAGTGCACGCGCCCGTCCAGCGCTTCGAGCAGGCGCCAGAACACGAGGCGCTCGTCGCGGTCGCTCTGCTCCAGGTAGCGCCCGACCAGCGGCAGGATCACGCCGAGGGCGCCGACGTCGCGCAGGAGCTGGAACGAGTCGAGGGCGTGGCCGCCGCGCAGCAGGCGCAGGATCTCTTCGAGCACGCGCGGCGGCGCCGAGCGCCGCAGGTCGGGCGCGACCTGGGCCATCGCCTCGAGCACCGGCGGCGACACCGCGAATCCGAGCCGCCCGGCGAACTTCGCCGCGCGCAGGATGCGCACCGGATCCTCGCGGAAGCGGATGACCGGGTCGCCGATCGTGCGGATGACGCGCTCCTCGACGTCCTGCAGGCCGCCGACGTAGTCGATGATCCGGTCCTCGACCGGGTCGAAGAACAGCGCGTTCACCGTGAAGTCGCGGCGCAGCGCGTCCTCCTCCGCGGTGCCGAACTCGTTGTCCTGCGTGATGAGCAGGTCCTCGTCGTCGGAGTCGTCGCCGCCGTTCATCTCCGGCGTGCGGCGGAAGGTCGACACTTCCAGGATCTTGCGCCCGCCGTCGAAGTGCAGGTGCGCGAGCTTGAAGCGGCGACCGATGATCCGGCAGTTGCGCGGGAACGTGCGCTTGACCTGCTGCGGGCGCGCGGCGGTGGCGATGTCGAAGTCCTTGGGCTGGCGGCCGAGCAGGATGTCGCGGACGCAGCCGCCGACGAAGTAAGCCTCGTAGCCGCGCCCGACGAGGCGCTGTACCGTGCGGACCGCGTCGGCATCGAGCAGTTCGGGTGCGATGCCGGAAGGGGATACGACCGTGGGTTCGATGGTCAACTTCGCGTGCACGCTGGTTGGTTGACGGATGGACCGCGCCGGACCCGCGAACCGGCGCGTAGCGCGCGCGCAGATGCTGAGGCGCGGAGCACTCCTCGGAGGAGGTCGAACTCGCTCAGCAGTAGGTCCAGCGGCATCGGGCGCGCGGCGGAAGGGCGTTCGCGACAGGCCCCGCCCAAGGCCCCATGCGCGCAAGGTATTGCGCGCGCTCGGTGGCGTCCACGCCGACGCGGAGAAAACGGCGCCGGGCGGCCGGGTCCCGCCGTTCAGTCGAGCAGGGCCTCGATCCGCGTGCGCCACCCTTCGACCGCAGCGCGGTGTTCGGCGGGGGCCGCGGGGCCCACGAAGCCGCGCCACACCGCGTCGATCGTCCCGTCGCCGCGCACGAACACGAGCGTCGGCCAGGCGGTCACTTCGCCCAGGAAGCGCAGCGCCGCGGCCGGCTCGCCGGGGTTGTGGCCGGCGACCAGGATCGGCCAGGGCACGTCGTGCCGCGCCCTGTACGCACGCAGCGCGCGGTGCGCGCGGTCTTCGCCGTCGTACGTCTCGTCGGCGATGCCGACCACGCGCAGGCCGACCGCGGCGTAGGCCTCGGCGAGCGGTGCGAGTGCCTGGGTCGCGTCGTGGCAACGCGGACACGAGGCGCGGAACACGAACAGGATGCAGGCGCGGCCGAGCAACTCCGGGTCGTCGAGCCGGTACTCCGCGCCGTCCGCGTCGGACAGGGCGATCGGGCCGAGCCGCTCGGCCCTGGCACGCGTCCACGGGTCGGGGAGGGCCGCATTGGCGTCGCGCTGCGCGGTGAACGTCACCGCGTCGCCGTCGCCGATCCAGCAGCGCGCGTCGGCGAGCGATTCGCCGGCGATCGTCGCGCGCAGCACCACCGGCACCGCGCCGTCGAAGCCGAACAGCGCGAGCGCGTTCCCTTCGCGCCGCCCGGTGAGCGTCCCCGGGCTGCCGAAGCCGGTGAGGATGGTGCCGCGCACCGTCCCGTCGCCCTCCTCGCGCAGCAGGCCGACCGCGGCCTCGTCCGAGCCGGAGAAGCGCACGGCGTAGCGGCCGGTGCAACGCGCCGCGGTCGCGCTGCGGTCGGGGCCCGACGGCGGGGCGATCGGGGCGGCGGGCGGCGCCGCGCCCAGGCCGTCGAAGCGTGCGTGGAAACCGAGCCGGGTCACGGTCGCACCGTCGTGGCGCTCGAACGTGCCGTCGAGGGCCGTCCCGCCCGCGCCGACCCGCGCTTCCAGGAC
>DATGPD010000283.1:0-8599 GCA_035305285.1 Planctomycetota bacterium | reverse complement strand
AAGACCGCGTGGGACTTCGTGCACTTCGAAGGCTTCCTCGGCTTCAAGATGTCGCTGCAGTTCATCTGGCAGGGCTGCGACGCGATCCTCGCCGCGCCGCTCGTGCTCGACCTCGTGCGGCTCGCCGACCTCGCCAAGCGGCGCGGCGAGCCGGGGCCGCTGCGCCACCTCGCCTGCTTCTTCAAGCGTCCGCTCGGCGTCGACCAGCACGACCTGCACGAGCAGTGGCACGCGCTGGTCGACTACGCGCGCCGTCTGCGGGGCGGCGCCGCCGTCCCCGCCACCCGACCGACGGCGCGCGGCCGGAGACCACGCCGGTCGCGGTGAAAAAAAAGAACGAGCGCCGGCTCGCATCCAGCGCTCGTTCCGAGTGATCGATCGTCTTGAACCCCCTCGCTCAAGGGGTGTCTCGCAACACTCAAGACTTGGTCACTCTCTGCCTCGTCTCTCTCGTCTCTCGTCGTCGGCCGCCGGCCCTGAGACCGACTGCCGACAAGAGCAGTAGCGCATCAAGCGCGCGCATGAGACGGCGGCAGGGACAAAAAACTTCCTCCGCGCGGCACGCGCCGCGCGATCGCCCGGCGCGGACGGAAAGTCACCGCCCTTCGTGACGGCCCGCGCGGCGGCCGCCGCGCACCCGCCGAGCGGGTCACCAGGCCGGGAACGGCCCGGGTCAGCGGGCCGAGGTCTCCAGCGCCGCCGCGGCGAGCGCGCGGGCGAGCGCCAGGCTGTCGGCCCACTCCGAGTTGCACATGACCGCGACCCCGACCTGCCGCGACGGCACGAGCAGCAGCATCGTGCGAGTCTTCTCCTGCGCACCGCTGTGTCCGAACCACGCCACCCCGCCCGGCAGCACGCCGAGCTGGATGCCGAGCCCGTAGCGGGTGCGCTTGCCGTCGGCGGTCGCCTGGGCGGTGAACATCGCCGCCTGCGTCTCCCGCCGCAGCAGCGTCCCACCGAGCAGGCCCTGGCCGAAGCGCGCGAGGTCGACGACGCACGACGTGAACCCGCCGCCGGCGAGCTTCCAGCTGACGTCGACGTCGCGCGACCGCCGGATCGCTTCGCCGTCGCGCCGGTAGCCGCGCGTGCGCCCCGGGATCACCTCCCACTCGTAGTCCGGCCGGAAGGTCGTCATCCCGAGCGGCAGCGCGATGCGCTCGTGCACCTGCTCCTGGTAGGGCTCCGCGCCGGCGCGCTGCACCGCGGCGCCGAGCAGGATGTAGCCGTGCGTCGAGTAGCTGTAGCGCGAGCCCGGCGGACAGACGAGCGGCGATTCCTTGAACGCGTCGAGCGCGAGCACCGGATCGACGAACGGGTGCTCGACGTCGTAGGTGCGCTCGGTGCGCACCACCGGGCCGTTGCGGTAGTGCACGATCCCTGCCTGGTGGCACAAGAGCTGGCGGATGGTGAGCACCGCGCCCTTGTCGGGAAACTCCGGCACCAGCGTGCGCACGTCGGCTTCGAGCGTCAGCTCGTCGCGCTCGACGAGCTGGAGCGCGGCGACCGCGGTCACCGTCTTGCTGATCGACGCCCAGCGGAACGAGGTCTCGGTCGGGCTCACCGATAGCTCGGCCTCGCGGTCGGAGAAGCCGTAACCGCGCGCGTGCGCGAGCCGCCCGTCGACGACGATCGCCGCCGCGACGCCGACGAGGCTGTGCTCGGCGAGCGCGGCGCGCACCGCGTCGTCGGCGCGCCGCGTGCCGCGGACGGCGACCGCGTCGGGATCGATCCGCGACCCGTCCGTGCGTAGCCAGGCGAGCGCGGGCAGATCGTGCAGGAGCGCGAGCGCCGCGCCGGTGAGTCCGCGGCAGCCGCTGAGGTCGAGCTGGCGCAGGCCGTCCAGACGCCGCAGTGGCTCGAGGTCGACGTCGCGCAAGCGCGCGCACCCCGCGAGCGACAGCGCGGGGGGCGATGCGTCCGCGACGTCGGTGACGAGGTCCGCGAGGTCCTGCGCGGTGAACGCCTCGGGCGCCTCGGGTTCGAGCCACCACGACCAGTGCGGCGGCAGTTCGATCGCGGCCGCGCCCGGACCGGTGCGCCCGAGAAGCTGCGGCGGCGCGACCTCGACCATCCCTTCCGCGGGTGCGCGCACGATCGCGTGCACGCGGCAGGCGACGCGGCTCGCGACCGTCGTGCGCGGGACGCGCGGCACCTCCTGCGCCCGCGGGGCCGCACACGAGAGGAAGACGACGGCCGAGACGAGCGCCTGAGGAAGCCGGCGGATCACGCGCGGCGATCATCGGTCGCTCGCGCGGCGTCGCAAGACGCCACGCGCGCGCGACCGCTCCGCCGTGCAGCGCCGGCGCGGCGGCGGCCGCGCGTCGCGGCAGCGAGCTGGGCTCAGGGCAGGAGCGCCCGCAGCCGGGAAAGGCTCACGCGCACGCCGGCATCGCGGTCGGGAAACGGCGAATCCTGCTCGGTGCCGGCGCGCTCGATCGCGGCGAGCAGGCGGCGCGCGCCGGAGCCGTCGCCCGCGCGCACGGCGAGCGCGTAGAACTCGATCTGCCACTGCATGTCGTGGTCCTCGTCGCGACGGGCCCAGTCCTGGTGCAGGCGGTAGGCTCCTTCCACCGACCGGAGCGGGGCCGGCGCTCCCGAGATCCTCGGCGGCTGCGGCTCGCCGGTCATGTCGGGCAGAGTGAACGCGCACCCGGGCGGCAGGAACGCGTTGATGCAGTGCAGCGAGGCGATGAACGGTCCGTAAACCCGCCCCCGGCCGACCGCACGCCGCTCTTCCCCGAACGCGCGCCACCGGACCGCGACCACGTCTTCCGCGTCGACATCCGTGCCGACCACGGTGTCGACCTGGAACAATCCCGCCTCGTACAGCCCGCGCGCCAGGGTTCGCGTAGACTGCGGCAACAAGCGGTACGCGCTGACTCGGGAAAACACCGGAGGCCAGTCGCCCGGGAATGCATCCTGCGGGTCGGCCTCGCGGTAGACCACGTATCCGTCCGCATACACGTGCAGCGATTGGCGTTCGATGAGGCCGGTCTCGGTCTGCCGACGGGCGCGGACCTCGAGGAAGAAGTCGGCCGGCGGCCAATCGGAGCGCGGTACGCGCGTGCCGAGGCAGGCGGCCAGCGCGAAGCCACAGCCGAACAGCAGCCACCGCGACGTGCGCCGCGGGGTGCGTGGTGACGCGGTGCGGTGCAAGCGCGGGCAATGATCGCGGGACGCGGCCGCGCGCAGTAGCGCCAAGGCCCGCTTTCCCGCGTGCGCACGTTGCCCAGCGCCGGAGCCGGCCCGCAATGCCGCACCATGCGTTCCGGGTCGGTCTGGTGCGGCGCGCACGGCACGCGGAGCGCGCGCGACTTCGATCGGACCGGGAACGGGATTTGGCTTGTGCGGCACTGCACAGCTATCCTGCGTGCCATGCCTCACTCGTTGCACGAGAAGATCGAGCACGCGCTCGCACAGCGCGGCCTCCTGAAGCGCGATCTGGCCAGGGCCCTGAACGTGTCGCCGCAGACTGCGACCGACATCTGCAAGGGCCGGTCTGCGGTGACCCTCCCGCACCTCCGGCGCCTGGTCTCGTTCTTCGCCCTGCGCTCCGACTACTGGCTGGACGACGAGCGGCTCGAGCCGTCGCCCAGCGACGAAGTCAGCCCCGAACGGGAGCGGCGCTGGCGCGAGCTGCTCTCCGGGGACATCGCCAAGGTCGCCGACCCCGCGGCCTTCGCCAAGCGCCTGATCGAGTTCGCGCGCGAGCATCGCGACGCATGCGCCGCTCGCTTCCCCGACCTGCCCGACGACGAGCGGGCGATCCTCAACTTGCCGCGCCGCGGCGCCGGCCACGTCGGCCAGGTCGCTGCGCCGCTCGAGGTGAGTTCATGAAGAGAGTCGGCGCCGCCCTGCTGCTGCTCGGCGCCTGCGGCGGGGCGCCGAGCGCCGGCCGCGACCTCGCCGGCGAGCCGGTGATCCCGGAGCGACCGTTCGTGATCCGAGCCGGCCAGCCGGTCGACGTCACGCCGGGCGAAGAGAGGCGGCTGCGCAACCTGCGCAAGCTGACCTCCGGCGGGGAGAACGCCGAGGCCTACTGGTCGTTCGACGGCCGGCGCCTGATCTACCAGAGCAAGCGCAAGCCCTACGACTGCGACCAGATCTTCGTGCTCGACCTGGAGACCGGGCAGGAGCGGATGGTCAGCACGGGGAAGGGCAAGTGCACGTGCGCGTACTTCCTGCGCGGCGACCGCGAGATCATCTTCTCCAGCACGCACCTCCGTGACCCCGCGTGCCCGATCGCCGGGAGGATCGTGCGCGGCCGCTACGTGTGGCCGATCTTCCCCGGCTTCGACATCTTCGTCGCCAAAGCGGACGGCAGCGACCTGCGCCGGCTGACCGACACCGACGGCTACGACGCCGAGGCGACGGTGTGCCCGGTCACCGGCAGGATCGTGTTCACCTCGGTGCGCGACGGCGATCTGGAGCTGTACACGATGGAGCCCGATGGCAGCGACGTGCAGCGCATCACGCGGCGCGAAGGCTACGACGGCGGCGCGTTCTTCTCGCACGACGGCAGCAAGATCGTCGCACGCTCCGGGTTCTTCGCCGACGAGCAGGAGCGCGAAGAGTACTTCAGCCTCCTGCGCCAGAACCTGATCCAGCCGAACAAGGTCGAGATCGTGGTGATGAACCCCGACGGGAGCAACTTCCGCAAGGTCACCGACAACGGCCGCGCGAACTTCGCGCCCTACTGGCACCCGGACAACGAGCGGATCATCTTCTGCAGCAACATCGGCAAGAACCCGAACAGCCGGGATTTCGACCTCTGGCTGATCCACGAAGACGGCACGGGCCTCGAACGGGTCACGTTCGACGAGCACTTCGACGGGTTCCCGATGTTCTCGCCGGACGGCAAGTACCTCGTGTTCGCGAGCAACCGCTACGGCGAGGCCTACGGCGAGACCAACATCTTCGTCGCCGAGTGGATCGAATAGCGGGCGAGTTCACCTGCTGCCGTCGGGCTCGGTCCGAGCGCGTGTCCGGCTCGCGCTCGCGCGGGCCCTGACTCCGAGCCGCTCGTGGGCGCGCTCCGGTGAGCGCCCGCCGGAGCGAGAGCGTTCGCGGCCGGCTCGTTCGGCGGGCACCGGAACGACGGCGCAGTGCCGCACGGACCCTGCCCCTCCTCGGACCTCGGACCAGGAGGCGCGCGGCCCGGCGGCGCTGACCTCGGCCTCACGCGCTGCGAGGCCCGCACCGGCCGACGGCACCCGCCCGGCTACGCCGTCGCTTCCGCCTCGCCCGCAGCGCCCGCGGCGGCGAGCAGCTCGTCCTTGAGCTGGTCGAGGCTGTGCTCGGTGAGGTCCGGAGCGACCAGCGCGACCGGCGGCTGCGACGGCGCCTTCGGGTCGAACACGACGAGGTCGGCACCTTCCGCGCCGGGCCCGTCGGCCATCTTCAGGATCCGCTTGCGCAGCAGCAGGAGCGCGACGAAGTAGCGCAGCGCGGCGGCGCGCTCGCCGGGCTCGTCGGCCAGCCGGTCGAACAGGTGGCGCAGCATCGCGACATCGAGCGTCGGCTGCCGGTTGTCCTCCTTGCGCTGCACGCGCCAGAAGATCGGCGGCTTGCCTCCCGCGGCGCGCGTCTGCTGCTGCAGCTCGTGGAAGCACATCGGGCACAGATCGCGCCGCACGCAGTCCGGTAGCTCCAGCACCGCGAAGGCTTCGGCAGGCTTGGGCCGGTTGCAGCACGCCCCGGCCTGGCTCCTATCGCGAACGATCTTCCACTGTTCCACGTCGTTGCTCCCATCGCTCCGGCTGCGCTGCCGCCCACTGCGCCCACGCCTCGTAGCCGCGCGGCCGGCGCGGGTCGACGCCCGCCAGCCGCGCGAGGGCCTCGTGCGCCGCGGCGAACCCCTGCTTGTCGGCGGCATCGAGGCTGCGCCGCATGTAGGCGACGAGCGCCAGCGCGCTCGCCCGGCTCGGATCGCGCCCGAGCGCTCCGGCGATCACCCGGCATACGTGCGGGTCGGGCTCGCTGCCGAGCGCGGTGCGCAACAGCTCGCCGACCCGGGGGTCGGCAGCCGCGCGCCCGAGCCCTTCGTACGCGGCCGCGCGCACGGTGAACTCCTTGTCCGTCGCCGCGCGCTGCAGCACCTCGGTCGCCTCGGGCGCGGGCTGCATCTCGCCGACCGCCAGCACCGCGAGGCGGCGCAGTGCGACGTCCCGGCTCGCGAGCACCTCGTGCATCGCCGGCAACGCGCCCGGACCCGCCGCCCCGAGGAGCGTGACGCCGAGCCGGCGCCGGTCATGGCGCGGATGGCGCAACAGATCCTCGATCAGGCACGGCGCCGCCGCGCCGCCGAGCGCGCGCAGGTGGGTGAGCGCGCGGTCCCACAGGGGATCGACGCCCGCGGCCTGGCGCAGGAACTCCTCGTCGGTCGCCTTCCGGCGGTCGAACGCGAAGACCGCGTCGCGCACCAGCATCCGCGTGAGCCAGCGCGCGGTCGCCGGGTCGCGCGCGAGTTCGTCGCGCCGCTCGGCGAACGCCGGGTCGCCCTCGCGGTACAGCCGCTCGGCTGCGGCCAGGGCGCTGTTTTGCTCGGCGGTCAGCGGCGCGCTCGCGTCGACGACCGACTCGGGCGCGATGCGGATCTCCGGCGCGTCGCTGCAGGCAGCCAGCATCAACAACAGACAGCTTCGTCGCACGGATGAAGGCGCCTACTCTAGCACGCGCGTTCCCCCGCCGAGCCGCCGACTTGCGCATCGAACCCGCCGAATCGCCGCGCGCCTTCCTCGAGGCGCAACGCGCCTTCTACCGCTCCGACCCGCACTACGTCCCGCCGCTCACCCTGGTGGACGCGCCGCTGCTGTCCCCGAAGGGCAACGCGTTCTTCGCGCGCGCGCGGGCGATGTTCTGGCTGGCGCGCGACGGCCGCCGCTGCGTCGGGCGGATCAGCGCGGTGCGCAATCTCGTGCACGACGAGTTCTGGGGTGACCGGGTCGGGTTCTTCGGGCACTTCGAGGCCGCCGCGCCCGAGGTCGCGCGCGCCCTCGTGGAGCAGGCCGCCGCCTGGCTGCGCGACGCCGGTGCCGACGTCCTGCGCGGGCCGATCGACCTGTCGACCAACTACCGCACGGGGCTGCTGGTCGAGGGCGAGCCCGGCCCGCCGACGATGATGATGCCGCACCATCCGCCGCACTACGCGGAGTGGCTCGAGGCGTGCGGCCTGCGGAAGGCGAAGGACGTCGTCGCGCTCTGGGTCGACAACCGCACGATCGACGCCGAGCGCCTGCGCCGCCTGGGCGAGAAGATCGCCGCGCGCGCGCGCGTCCGCCTGCGTCCGCTGGTCATGCGGCGCTTCGCGACCGAGATCGCCGAGATCTGGCGCCTCTACAACACGATCTGGGAGCGCAACTGGGGCTTCGTGCCGATGGCGAAGGCCGAGTTCGAGCGCCAGGCGCGCGGCTTCAAGCCGATCTGCATCCCCGAGCTCATCCAGTTCGCCGAGGCCGACGGCGTGCCGGTCGGGTTCATCGTCGGGCTCCCCGACGTCAACCGCGCGATCCGCGCGTGCAACGGCCGCCTCCTGCCGTTCGGCTGGGTCCGCTTCCTCCGCGAGCTGCGCCGCACCGATCACTTGCGCGTGCTGACGCTCGGCGTGCAGCCGTCGCACCGCGGCCGCGGCATCGACGCCGCACTCATCCAGGCGGTCGTCAGCCAGGGAATCGCGCGCGGCTACCGCTCCGCGGAGTGCGGCTGGGTATTGGAGGACAACGAGGCCATGCTCGCCCCGCTGCGCTCGATCGGCGCGCGGATCTACCGACGCTACCGCGTGTACGAGCGGCCGCTGGACGCGCGCGTCGCGACGGCGGGCGCGACCGCGGACCGGTCGTGACGACTCGTGCGCGTCAGTCGTTGAGCACGAAGGTCACCCGCATCGTCACCCGGTAGGCGCTGATCCGGTCGTTCTCCACGACGACCTTCTGCTCCTTCACCCACGCGCCCCTGACGTTCTGCAGCGTCTTGCAGGCGCGCGCGATGCCGACCTCGATGGCATCCTCGAAGCCCTTGTTCGACTGGGCAGTGATCTCGGTGACGCGGGCGACGGTCATGGTGTTGCTCGGAGTGCGGAAGGCGAAGGAAGCGGCCCGATACGGGACCGGGCAGGCCCGTGGGCCGAAACCCCGTCTGGCAAACGCGGGGCCGCGGAGGTCGCTGTCGGGCCGGATCGGGCGCCCCGATCCGGCTCAGCGCACGACCTCGACCGCGTCCGCGGGCACGTAGCCCTCGCGCCCGCCGACCCGCACCCGCAGCCACGTCGGGCCCTCGCCGAGCACGGCCACGTCCGCGCCGCGGCGCAGCTTGGCCACCGCTTCGAGCCCGGCGCGCGGCTCGGCGGTCACCTCCGCCCGCTCGGCAACGACCACGCCGCGCGGCGGCCGCCGCGGCGCGAGCCACAGCAGTTCGAATGCGAGCAGGGCCGCCGGCACGAGGACGACGAAACCGCACACGCGCAGCGCGAAGCGGCGCCAGCCGAGCACGAGGAAGCCGGCGGCCAGGGCGTGCAGCACCGCGGCGAGGATGATCCGTTCGCGTCCGGTGAGCGAGTCGCGCAACGCGGCGAGCGCCTGCAGGAACGGCTCGCCTTCGGCGC
>DATGPD010000282.1:0-2025 GCA_035305285.1 Planctomycetota bacterium | reverse complement strand
CCTCTCGACCCGCATCACCGGGACGCTGCGGGATCCATCGACGTCGTCGACGACGTTGGCGCTCGCGCTCCACCCCACGCCGGCGATCTGCGGCGCCCCCACGGCCCTCGCCCGCGAAACGATCGCCGCGCTCGAGCCGTTCGAGCGCGGCTACTTCTGCGGCTTGGTCGGATGGAGCGACGCCCGCGGCGACGGCGAGTGGGCGATCGCGATTCGCTGCGCGGAGATCGGTCGGCACACCACGCGGCTCTTCGCGGGCGCCGGCATCGTGGACGGCTCGGTACCGGAGCACGAATTGCTCGAAACGGCGGCCAAGCTCCGCACCATGCGACGCGCCTTGGGGTTGGACGCGGCGCCCGGGGTCGACCCGGTGTTCGCGGAGGCGGCGGAATGACCCAGCGTACCCCACCCGCCAGCGCGTGGCCGGCCCAGGTCGTGGCGGACTACCGCCGCCGCGGCGTGTGGCGTGGCCTCACGCTCGTCGACGCCCTCCGCGACGTGGCCCGGCGCACGCCCGACGCGGTCGCGATCGTCTGCGGTTCGCGGCGCCGCACCTACGGGCAACTGATCGAACGCATCGATCGTCAAGCCGCAGGTTGGCGCCGTCTCGGCTTCGCGGCGGGGGATCGCGTGGTGCTCCACATGCCGAACGTCCTCGAGTTCTTCGAGGTGTGCGGCGCGTTGTGGACGGTCGGCGTGGTGCCGGTGCTCGCGCTGCCGGGGCATCGCCACGCCGAGCTGCTCCACTTCGTGCGCCAGGTGGGCGCGCGGGCGTACGTCACCGCGCCGCAGCGTGGACTCGACGTCGTCGAGCTCGCGCAGATCGTCGCGCGTGAAGCGGGTGGTCTCGACGCCGTGGTGCTCCCGGAGTTCACCGACATGGTGCGCCCCCCCGCCGATCCAGCGACGACCTACGTCACGCTGGCCGAACTCGACGGACCGCCAGAACCGCACCGAGCCTCGCCCGACGCCGCCTCCGTGGCCCTGTTCCAACTGTCCGGAGGCAGCACGGGCACGCCGAAGCTCATCGCGCGCACGCACGACGACTACCTCTACAGCGTGCTGCAGAGCAACGCGGTGTGCCGCTTCGACGCATCGACGGTGTACCTCGCGGCGCTGCCCGTCGCGCACAACTTCCCGCTCAGCTCGCCCGGCACGCTCGGTACCTTGGTCGCCGGTGGCCGCGTGGTCCTGGCTCCCGCCGCGAGCCCGGATGTGACGTTCCCGCTCATCGCCGACGAGCGCGTGACGGTGACCGCCGTGGTGCCGCCGCTGCTGTCGGTGTGGCTCGCCGCGGGCCGTCGTGACGCGACCCCGCTGCGCGGCCTCACCACATTGCAAGTCGGCGGCGCGCGCCTCGATCCCGAACTCGCCCGCCAGGTGCCCGAGGTGCTCGGCTGCGCGCTGCAGCAGGTCTATGGGATGGCCGAAGGCCTCGTCTGCTACACGCGCCCCGGCGATCCGCCCGAGGTCGTGTTCACGACGCAAGGCCGACCGATGTCGCCCGAAGACGAGGTCCGCATCGTCGACGAAGACGACCAGGAGCTCGGCCCCGGGCAGGTCGGCGAGCTCCTCACGCGCGGTCCCTACACGATTCGCGGCTACTTCGAAGCCCCCGAGCACAACGCGGTCGCGTTCACGCGCGACGGGTTCTATCGCACGGGTGATCTGGCGACGCGCACCGCCGACGGCCACGTGGTCGTGCAAGGTCGCGTCAAGGATCAGGTCCAGCGCGCGGGCGAAAAGATCGCGGCCCCGGAAGTCGAAGCGTATCTCTGTCGCCACCCCGACGTGCTGCAGGCGGCCGTCGTCGCGGTGCCGGATCGCTTCCTCGGCGAGCGTGCCTGCGCGTTCTTGGTGACCCGCGGCGGTTGCCCCACGCGCGCCGAGATCCGCGCGCTGTTCACCACGCTCGGCGTGGCCGAACACAAGATCCCCGATCGCATCGTCGCCGTCCCCGAGCTGCCGACGACCCGCGTCGGCAAGGTCGACAAGCGACGCCTGCAGGCCCTCGCGACCTCCGAG
>DATGPD010000281.1:0-3910 GCA_035305285.1 Planctomycetota bacterium | reverse complement strand
TCGGGCGCGAAGCGGACGAACGGCCGCTCCCGGGAGAGCCCGGCTGCGGCGAGGATCCGTTCGATCTCCTCGTCGGAGGTCATCGCCGAGTGGTTGCCCGGCGCCGCGGCGCATTCGAGACCGCGCCCCTTGATGGTATGCACGACGAGCAGGCAGGGCTGCGCCGGCCCGTCGGCGGGCTGCTCCTTGCTGGCGCGCAGCGCGTCGACCAGGGTCTCCAGATCGTGGCCGCCGAGGTCGGAGAACACCTCCCACAGATCGTCGTCCGCCATGCGGTCGAGCGCCCTGGCGCACTCACGGCTGCGCTCCAGGATCGCCTCGCGCACGACCGCGGGGTCGCGCTTCCACAACAGCATCTGGAACGCGTAGTCGGAGAACCCTTGCTCCAGCACGTCGCGCAGCGCCGCGCCGCCCGGCCGCGCGAACGCCGCCCGGCGTCGGGCGCCGTGCCGGACCTGGATCACCCGCCAGCCGTTCGCCTCGGCGGTGCGCTGGATGCGGTGCGCGTCCGTGCCCTTGAGGCCGCGCATGTTCGGCAGGCGCGTGCCGTCGAGGTTCTGCCGGTTGTAGTCGACGATCCAGGTGACGTTGCCCAGTTCGCGCTCGGCGACTTCCGGGAGCACCTCCATCAGCGAGCCCTCGCGGAACTCGCTGTCGCCCATCATCGACCAGAAGTGCGGCTGCGGGACGTCCCAGCCGTGGCTCCTGGCGTAGCGGTGCGCTAGGGCGAGGTAGACCGACACGACCGGCGGGATACCGACCGAGCCCGACGGCAGGAAGTGGAACGAGTCGGGGTCGAACTCGGAGTGGTAGCTCTGCAGCACCGGGCGGCCGTCGCGCGGGAAGGCGCGGAGCTGCGCCATCACCGCCTCGGCCTCCTCGTCGGTGAACCAGCGGCCGTCCGGATGGCGGAAGAGCCCGAGCTGGTGGTGCAGGGCGTGGTCGGCCGGCGCCGCGTGGGGCTTGCAGCACACGAAGTCGCCGGGCTCGCGGACGACGAGGTGCAGCGCGGCGAGCAGGTCGAGCGCCGAGGCGCACGCCGCGGGGTGGCCGCCGACCTTGGGGTCGCCGTCCGCCACGTCGTCGCGCTCGTTGGCCACGTGGATCATCGCCATCGTCTGCGCGTAGGCGCGGCGAGTGATGCGGCGGAGGAGGTCGAAGTCGGGCTTCATCGCGATCAGGGGATCCCCGGCGGTGAGGCGCCCGTGCCGCGGCGGCCGACGGGCCTGGGGAGGAGATGCGGCGGCGCTCCGGAGACCGCCGCCCCTTTTAGGCGGGTGGCCCGCGGCGGGCAACGTTGCGCGCGCGGCACGCGGCGCCGCCTTTCCTTCGCGGGCGCAGCGGTCTACCTTGCCCGGCCTTTTCGTGCTGCCTCGCGTCGCGATCGTCGGCCGGCCGAACGTCGGCAAGTCGAGCCTGTTGAACCGCATCGTCGGTCGCCGCGTGTCGATCGTCGAGCCGACCGCGGGGGTGACCCGCGACCGCGTCGCGGTCGTGGTGCAGCAGCTCGGGCGGCGCTTCGAGCTGGTCGACACCGGCGGCCTGGGCCTGGTCGACGAGGTGCAGCTCAAGGAGCACGTCGAGGCGCAGATCGAGGTCGCGCTGTCCGCCGCCGACGTGATCCTGTTCGTCGTCGACGGCAAGGCCGGGCTGGTGCCCGGCGACGAGCTGGTCGCGCAGCGCCTGCGGCGGATCGACAAGCCGAAGCTGCTCGTGGTCAACAAGGTCGAGTCGCAGCACGACGAGCTGGCGGTGCACGAGTGGCAACGGCTCGGGTTCGGGGAACCGGTCCCGGTCAGCGCGCAGGAAGGCTTCGGCATCGCCGACCTGCTCGACCGCGCCGTCGCGCTGCTGCCCGCGGCCCCGCCCGAGCCGGCGCACGACGCCGACGTGCTGCGCTTCGCGATCGTCGGCAAGCGCAACTCCGGCAAGTCGACCCTGGTCAACCTGCTGGTCGGCGAGCCGCGCATGATCGTGTCCGAGCTGCCGGGCACGACGCGCGACGCGGTCGACGTGGAGTTCGAGCGCGGCGGCCGGCGCTACGTCGCGATCGACACCGCCGGCCTGCGCAAGAAGAACCGCGTGCAGGACGCGATCGAATTCTTCAGCCATGCGCGCAGCATCGAGAGCATCCGGCGCGCCGACGCGGTGATCCTCCTCTTCGACGTGACCGAGAAGCTCAGCCAGGTCGACAAGGCGCTCGCCGGGTACGTCGCCGAGCAGCACAAGCCGGTGCTGATCGTCGGCAACAAGATCGACCTCGCCGACGAGGTCGCGCTGGAGCGCTGGGACGAGTACATCGTCCGGCAGCTGCCCAGCCTGCGCTTCGCGCCGATCTCGTTCATCTCCGCCAAGGAGGGCCGCAACGTCGACGCCACCCTGGAGGTGCTGCAGGACCTGCGCAACCAGGCGCGCTTCCAGTTCCCGACCGGCGAGCTGAACCGCGTGCTGCAGAAGGCGCAGGAGCGGCAGCGGCCGAAGGCCAGGCGCACGCCGCGGCTGTACTACGGCACGCAGATCGGCACCGAGCCGCTGCGCATCCTCGTGTTCGTCAACGAGCCCGCGCTGTTCCACGGGCTGTACGAGCGCTACTTGCAGAACGCGCTGCGCGAGCACTTCCCGTGCGCCGAAGTGCCGATCGAGATCGTGTTCCGCCGGCGCGTGCGCGCGCGCGGCGCGGACGGCAGCGAGTGACGCGGTGCGGCGTGCCGCGCGACGCCGCGGCGCGCAACGTCATTGCGGTGTGGCGCGTGGCGTGCGGCGGCCTCTGCGCCGTGCTGCACACCGGGCCGGTTGACGCCCCGGCGCCCGCACCTACGTTGCCCCGGCTCCGACGCGCCCCGGTCGGGAGAGTCCCACGATCCGAGTCCCATGCACCATCGCGTCATTCCACTGTCCGTCAGTGCGTACTTGCTGGCTGCCGCCGTTGCCGCGCAGACCGGGCGCGTGCTGCAACTGACCACGCCGGCGACGCTCGGCGGAACGGCGGTCATCACGATCCAGCATCCCGCGTCGGCCGGTGGGCACTACTTCGAGGCGCTCGGCTCGCGACCCAACTCGAACGCGATCAATCTCGGCATGCCGAACGTGTTCGGCCTCTTCCGCCTCGACCTGCCGACGTACTTCAGCTGGCAGAACGGGTTCCTCAACAACGGGACGACGACGCAGATCTCGCTGCCCATCGCAAACAGCGCCGCCCTGCTCGGCGCCGTGCTCGACACCCAGGCGGCCGACGTGGACCCGTCCGGTCCGGCGATCAACCTGTCGGACAACGACCTCGAACTGCGCATCGTGCTCGGCATCTGCCACGTGACCATGGCGCAGGGGACGTCGCTGTCGCCGCTCGACGGCGACGTGGACATGCACCGCGTCGACGACACGTCGATCGCCACGCCGATCAACCTCGGCGTGCCGAAGTTCGCGTGCCAGACGATCAACCACCGCGGCGTGGAGGGCTTCGTCGAGGGCTACTCCGGCTCGTTCACCGGCACGTCGCACAACTCCGACATCGACTCGCTGAGCTACCGGCGGATCGCGAAGCGCACGTTCAACAGCGGCTACCAGGTCGTGTCGCTGCCGAACGGCTACGACATCTCGATCGTCCGCGACAACACGAACCGGAACCGGTTCAGCGTGATGAGCTACGACCGTTCGACCGGCGTGCCGTCGATCGTCCCGGGCACCAGCGTCGTCGACACGAGCGCGACGCCGCCCGTGGGCTCGACGCTGCGGCCGTACATCGCGTTCTCCCGCGACGCCCGGTTCGGCTGCGTCATCGTGCACGACCAGGGCACCGGCGCGCCGCCCGACCGCGTGCTCGTGTTCCGCACCGACGCGAGCGCGCCGGCGATCGACGTGACCGCGACCGTGCAGCCGAGCACGGCCTATTTCGACGGCGCGCAGTTCTTCA
>DATGPD010000280.1:0-3486 GCA_035305285.1 Planctomycetota bacterium | reverse complement strand
GCCCGCGTGCGCCCGAGGCCGGCGCGGGCACCGACCCGCGGGCACAGCGCCGGTTCGGAGTCCCGATCCGCGGCGGGCGCTTCCGCATCGAGTACCTCGCGCCCGGCAGCTACACGCTGGAGGTGCAGGCCCCCGGGGCCGAGCCGCTGCGTCGGGACGTGGACGTGCCACCGAGCGAACACGTCACGCTGCAGGTGAAGGAAAAGGAAGCCGCCAAGGCGCCGCGATGATCGGCCCGCGCGCTCCCGTCCGCCTTGCACCGCGGTCCGGCGGCGCGCTAGGTTGGGCCGCGCCGCCGTGCTGACCCTGTTCCGCGCGTTCCTCGCCCTGTTCGCCGCCTCGACATGCGTGATCGGCGGGTGGGCCTTCCTGCGTTCGCTGGACCCGCCGGAGGCGCCGCGCGCCGACGCGCCGGCCGACCTGCGGGTCGAGGAGCTGCAGCTCGCGAACCTGCCGCCCGCGCTCGCGCCGGTCCCCACCGCGACCGAAGCGAGCGCGCCGCGGGCCGCGGCGCGCGAGCCGGTGCCGCCGGTCAGCTTCCGCATCGAGGGCGACGCGCCGGCGGCGACGTTCCGCGTGCGCAGCACGTGGTCGAAGGCGACCGTCGCGGTGGAGCGCCTGGCGCCGGGCAGCGCGCCTCCGGCGGTGCACCTGCCGCGCGGCGAGTACGAAGCGACGATCGAAGGCCCGGGCGGCCCGGCGAACTGGCTCGCGCGCGTCCGGTTCGAAGTGCCCGCGTCCGAGCCCGTGACGCTCGCGGTGCGCACCGGCGCACTGACCGTGCACGTGCGCGACGCCGCCGGCGCCCCCCTGGCGCGCGTGCCGGTGCTGGTGGCCCGCATCGACGACCCGGCATGGCTCGCGCCGGTGCCCGAGCGCGACGGCGTGCGCGCGCCGGTCACCGACCGCGACGGCGCGGTGACCTTCGCACCGCTCGGAGCCGGCGACTACCGGGTGGCCGTGCCCGGCTGCGAAGACGCCGCCGTGACGGTCGCCGTGCCCGAGCAGACCGCGGTCACGCTGGCGGCGACTGCTGCTCGGCGTTGATCGCGGTCAGCCGCCCGTCCTCCACGCGGTAGAGGTCGGGCGACACCGGGTAGGCCGACGCGGCGCTCTGCTCGCGGTTGAGCTGCATCAGGGTCGCGAGCTGGTCGCCGCCCGGGACGCCGCGTCCGAGCCACAGCGTGTCGCGCTCGGGCACGGCGACGATGAGGCCCGCGGCGCGTTCCGGGTCGAGCAGGAGCACGCGCGCCGCGTCGTAGCCGTCACCCGTGCGCACGATCACCGGCTCGTCCTGCGGCCCCGGCACGGGCAGGGTGTCGCCCGCGAGCCGGCGCAGGTTCTGGATGGCGAGCTGGTGCAGCGCCTCCTCGTCGACCCCCCACCGGCGCAGGTGGCCGCGGCACACGAACACCATGCTCCACGGATCGTCGATCACGTAGCACACGCGCAGGTCGCCGGCGAAGGCGCGCGATACGAGCGCCGCGTCGCCGAACGAGCCGCTGCGCTCGGCGAGCCACTGCTGCGTGCGCACCTGCGGCAGGATGTGCGGCGCCACGTCGGCGAACGGGTGGTCGCCCACCCGCGACAGCCCGCCGCTCGCGATCTCGGCGAGCAGGGTGTCGACCATCTGCGGCATCGTCTCGGGGAACGTGCTCGCGTGGCGGAAGAGCTGGTGCAGGGGCACCGGCACTTCCTGGCCCTCGATCTCCAGCACCGCGGTGAACCGTCCCGGCAGCATGCCCCGGATCGTCACCTCCGGGTGGTCGCGCCGGACCAGCTCCTCGAAGCGGCGCAGGAAGGCGCGCACCTCGGGCGGCGTGGTGACCGGCCGCCAGCGGCGGCGGACGACGTGGAATGCGGCGGCGGTGGCGACGGCGAGCGCGAGCCAACCCAATCCGATCCACGCGAGCATGTCGGGTAGATCGGCAGGCCGACGCACCGGCGTGAAGCGCGGCGCGCGCGAGAACCTGCCGGAACCGAGGCGGACTGTTCGCTACGCTCGGCCAGCCATGCCGGACGCCGTCTACCTGGACCACGCTGCCACGACGCCGCTCGATCCCTCGGTGCGCGCCGAGATGGTCGCGGTCGCGGAACAAGCCTTCGGCAACCCGTCGTCGACGCACGCCTTCGGCCGCGAACCGCGCAAGTTGCTCACGGACGCGCGCGAGTTCCTGCGCGGGACGCTGCAGGCCGCGCGGATCGTGTTCACGTCCGGCGGCACCGAAGCCGACGTCCTCGGAGTCCTCGGCGCGGTGTGGCGCCGCCCGCCCGGGCGGGTGCTGGTCGGCGCGGCCGACCACCCCGCGGTCACCGCGCTGGAGCCGCTGCTGCGCCGTCTGAACCACCGCATGATGTTCGTGCCCGTGTCGCGCGACGGCGACATGGAGCCGGAGGCGCTGTTCGACCTGCTCGGGCAGGACGTGCGCGCGGTGGCCATCCTGCACGGGCACAACGAGCTGGGCACGCTGGCGCGGGTCGACGAGCTGGTCAGCCTCGTGCGCCGGGTCGCGCCCGACGCACACGTGCACGTCGACCTCGTGCAGGCCTACGGCAAGGTGCCGTTCGACCTCGACCGCCTCGACGTGGACTCGGTCGCGGTGTCCGGGCACAAGCTGCACGCGCCGCGGGGCATCGGCATGCTCGCGCTGTCGAGCAAGGCCGAACTGACCCCGCTCATCCCGGGCGGCGGACAGGAGGACGGCCTGCGCGGCGGCACCGAGAACGTCGCCGGGGCGGTCGCGCTCGCGCGCGCCGCGGACGCGGCGTTCAGCTCGCTGGCCGCCACCGCGCGGCACACCGAGCGGCTCGCCGCGACGCTGGCCGAGGCGCTCGCCCGCGCCAACGACGGCCAGGCGGAACGGCTCGGCCACCCGCAGCGCCGCCTGCCGCACATCCTGAGCGTGCGCCTGCCGGGGATCGTCGGCGCCACGCTGCAGGAGCGGATGAACGCGCGCGGGGTCGCGTTCTCGACCGGAGCGGCGTGCCACGCGCACGACGGCGAGGAGCGGCCGAACCCGGTGCACGAGGCGATCGGCCTGCCGCGCCGGCAGAGCCGCGAGGTCATCCGCCTGTCGTTCAGCCGGATGACGACGATGGAAGAGGTGCAGCGCGCGGCCGGGCTGTTCGCTGAGGAGATCGCGGCGCTGCGCGCGCAGGCACCGCGGCGCTCGGCGTCCGCCGGGCGCAGCGGCTCGTGAACGCGCGGAGCGTCGGGCAGTGAGCGAGACGACGACGACCCCGGCCATGGCGCAGTTCATGGCGGCGAAGCGGCAGCACCCGGACGCGCTGCTGTTCTTCCGCATGGGGGACTTCTACGAGCTGTTCCACGAGGACGCGAAGCTCGCGGCGAAGGCGATCGGCCTGACCCTCACCAGCCGGAGCAAGGGCGAGGACGCGGTGCCGATGGCGGGCGTGCCGGTGCGCTCGGTCGACACCTACCTCAAGAAGCTCGTCGAGGCGGGGTTCAAGGTCGCGATCTGCGAG
>DATGPD010000279.1:0-3331 GCA_035305285.1 Planctomycetota bacterium | reverse complement strand
GTCGAGCACGATCTACCTGACCCGGCTCGGCTTCTACGACGGGCTCACGTTCCACCGGGTGATCCCCGGCTTCATGGCCCAGGGCGGGTGCCCGACCGGCACCGGGCGCGGCTCGCCCGGCTACCGCTACGACGGCGAGTTCGACCCGAACGTGCGCCACGACCGCGCCGGCCTGCTCAGCATGGCGAACGCGGGGCCGGGGACCGACGGCTCGCAGTTCTTCATCACGTTCCGCGACACGCCGCACCTCGACGGCAAGCACACGATCTTCGGCGAGGTGAAGGGCGGTATGGACACCCTGCGCGCGCTGGAGAAGGCCGGCAGCCCGGGCGGGCGGCCGACCGAGGAGCTGCGCATCGAGAGGGCGACCATCCTCGTGCAGTGACGTGCGCCGGCGCCCGCCTCACGGCCGCAGCGGCCACAGGATCGGCAGGAGCACGAGCGCGGCCGCGAGCAGGATCAGACTGAGCGGCATCCCGGTGACGAAGTAGTCGCGGAAGCGGTACCGACCCGGCCCGTACACCAGCACGCACGACGGCTCGAACGGCGTCGCCAGCGCGATCGACGAGGCGATCATGACCCCGATCGCGAACGCGCGCGGGTCGAGGTCCAGGCGGTTGGCGGTGGCCACCGCGACCGGCAGCACGACGAGCGCCGCGGCGGCGTTCGACATCATCTGGCTGAGCAGCATCGTGAGCAGCATGAACCCGGCGAGTACCGGGATCGGGCCGTACGGCGCGAGCCACTGCTCGATCCACGCCGCGTACATCTGGTCGGCGCCGCTCTTCTCGATCGCGGTACCGAACGCGGTCATCCCGCCGATCAGGATCAGCAGGCGCCACTGCACGTGGTCGAGCGCGCGCTCTGAGTCCAGGCAGCGCGACACGACGGTGACCACCGCGGCGGCGAGGAACGCGACCGACAGCGGCGCGAGGTCGAGCGCCGCGACCGCGATCGCGCCCAGGAAGAAGGCGGCGACCACCTGCCCGCGCGTGCGCCGCAGGCGGCCGGTGCTGACCACCGCGCTGGTGAACGCCAGCGCGTAGAACCGCTGCGCGTGGGCGAGGTCCTCGGGGTCGCCCTGCAGCAGGAGCACGTCGCCGACGTGCACCTCGATGTCGCCGAGCGGCTGGTGCACCGGCCGGCCGCGGCGGTGCAGGCCGAGCACGACAGCGCCCGACGCTTCGTGCAGCGCGACGTTGCGGAGGGTGCGGCCGACCAGATGCGAGCCGGGCAGGACGACCGCCTCGGCGAGCCTGCCCTGCTCGAGGGGGCCCTTCACCGAACCCAGCTGGACCTCGGCGTGGATCTCGATGCCCTCCATGCCCTTCACCGCGATCAGGGCGTCGGCGTTGCCGGTGAAGAGCAGCACGTCGCCGGCGAGCAGCTTGCGCGAGTTGCTCGCGCTGATGAAGTCGCCGCCGCGCACGATGCGGAGCACGCGGATCCCGTGCCGGCCGAATCCGCACTCGCCGAGCCGCTTGCCGATGAGCGGCGAGTCGGGCAGGACGATCATCTCCGACAGGTAGGAGTCGGCGATGGTCGCGGCGAACTCGGGTGCGGCCGCGCGGTGCGGCAGCGAGCGGCGCCCGACGAACGCCATCCACAGGACGCCGATCAGGACCATCGCCGCCCCGAGCGGCGTGATCTCGAAGAACCGGATCGGCTCCAGCCCGTACGCCGGCATGCGCCCGCTGACCGCGACGTTGGTCGAGGTCCCGATCAGCGTGCACATGCCGCCCATCATCGAGGCGAACGCGAGCGGCATCAGCAGGCGCGACGCCGGGGTCCCGATCCGCCGCGCGAGCGCCGACGTCGGGCCGACCATGAGCCCGGTGACCGTCGTGTTGTTCATCACGCTGGAGAGCGCCGCGACGACGCCCATCAGCGTGGCGACGATGCGGCTCTCGCCCGCCCCCTTGAGCCCGCGCAGCAGGCGCTGCGTCGCGGAATCGATGACCCCGCTGTCCTGCAGCGCGCCGGTGACCACGAACAGGGCGGCGAGCACGACGATGATCTCGCTCGCGAACCCGGCGAACGCCTCCTCGGTGGTGATGATGCCGGTCGCGATCAGCGCCAGCACCATGAGCAGGGTGATGACGTCGACGGTCCACACCTCGCGGACGAACAGGAACGCCGCGACCAGGACGAGGGCGGAGACGACGTACGGCTGCACGGGCGGCCACGCAGGCTAGCGTCTTGCCGCATCTTCCCGGCGCGCGAAGGCGGCGGAACGCGCCCGGTGCCATCCGGCAGTGCCGTGCGCGGTGCCGCTCGACTCGCGCGCGGCGGTCGGCGTCTCGTACCTGCTCGGGGATTCGGCTCCGCCTGCCACCCCGGATCTCCATTTGCAGCCCGGTGGCGTGCGCGCAACACTGCGCGCCCTTCGTCCCGCGCGCGCCGCGCGCCTTCCTGCTCGCGCCTTGCCCACCGACGCCGAATCCCGCGCGCCTGTCCCACTCCGCGCCGCGCCGGTGTGGCGGCGCAACTTCTTCGCGGTGTGGCCGAGCCTGTTCCTGGTGTCGCTCGGGCTGATGATGGTCATCCCGACGCTGCCGATCTACGTCGAGGAGAAGTGCGGGATCACCGATCCGGACGCGGTGCGCGTGTGGGCAGGACTGATCTACGCGGTGGGACCGTTCACCGCAGCGTTCGCCGGCCCGCTGTGGGGCGCGCTCGGCGATCGCACCGGGCGCAAGGCGATGGTCGTGCGCTCGAGCCTGGCGATCGCGGTGTGCATGGCGCTCCTGCCGCTCGCCACGTCGCCGGAGTGGATGCTCGCGGTGCGCGCCGTGCAGGGGGCGTTCGCCGGCTACGTCGCGCCCGCCATCGCGCTGGTCGCCGCCGACGTGCCCGCCGAGCGCCACGGGCGCACGATCGGCCGCCTGCAGGTCGCGCTCGCGACCGGAACGCTCGCCGGGCCCGCGGTCGGGCAGGTCGTGGTCGAGCACTTCGGCCGGGACGCCGGGTTCTGGGGCGGCGGCTTGTTCGCGCTGGTGGGGGCGCTCGCGGTCGCGGTGCTCGCGCGGGAGGACCGCAGCCGGCTGCCCGCGCCGACCGCGCCCGGCGTGCAGGCCATGGTGCGCGACGTGCTGCGCGCGCCGCTGCCCTTGCTGCGCCACCGCGTGGTGCTCGCGCTGCTCGCGCTCCTCTTCCTGCTCCGCCTCGGGCAGAACATGGTGGAGCCGTTCATCGCGCTGTGGATCCGCGAGCTGGGTCCGCTGGACGCGCTGCGCCACGCCGGCGAGGACGAGGCCCGGGCGGTCGAGCGCACGACCGCGCTCGCCTTCACCATGCTCGCGGTCGCGCAGCTCGTGTGCACGCCGCTGTG
>DATGPD010000278.1:0-3965 GCA_035305285.1 Planctomycetota bacterium | reverse complement strand
CCGCGCCTGGGCGAGGGCGCGCGCCAGCGCCGCGTCGCTCAGGCCGCCGATCTTGTTGTCGAGCTGCAGCGCGGTGACTCCCTGCTCGGTGCCGACCACCTTGAAGTCCATGTCGCCGAGGTGGTCTTCGTCGCCGAGGATGTCGGTGAGGATCGCGAGGCGCTCGCGGTCGCTGATCATCCCCATCGCGACGCCGGCGACCGGCCGGGCGATCGGCACGCCCGCGTCCATGAGCGCGAGGCAACCGCCGCACACCGTGGCCATCGACGACGAGCCGTTGCTCTCCGCGATCTCCGACTCGATCCGGATCGTGTAGGGGAACGCGTCGAAGCCGGGCAGCAGGCGCTGCAGGCCGCGCCGCGCGAGCGAGCCGTGCCCGATCTCGCGCCGGCCCGGCCCGCGCAGCGGGCGCGGTTCGTTCACGCTGTACGGCGGGAAGTTGTAGTGCAGCAGGAAGTGCTCGAGGCGCTCCTCGCCGAGCACCTCGGTGCGCAGCGCGTCGTCGCCAGTGCCCAGGGTGACCGTGACCAGCGCCTGGGTCTCGCCACGGCTGAAGACCGCCGAGCCATGCGCGCGCGGCAGCCAGCCGACCTCGCCCCAGATGGGACGCACCTCGTCCAGGGCGCGGCCGTCCAGACGCCTCCCTTCGGCGAGGATGCGTTCGCGCACGAGCCGCCAGGTCAGGTCGCCGAACGCGCCGGCGGCCGCGTCGTGTTGCTCCGCGGGCAGCTCGGCGAGCCAGGCCTGCTTCGCCGCCTCGACCGCTTCGCGGCGCGCGTGCTTGCCGGTGTGCGCGAGCGCCGCGGCGAGGGCCGCGCGCACGCCGTCGGGGACCGGCATCGGGGCCGGCGCTTCCACTGGCGGCGCGTCCGGCGTGCCCGCGGCGGCGCGCAGCTCGGCGAAGGCGCGCTGCAGGCGGAGGTTCCATTCCTGTGCCTGGGCGAGCGCCGCGACGCAGTCCTCCTCGGGCACCTCGGCCGCTTCGCCTTCGACCATCACGAGGCCGTCCGGCCCGTGGCTGACGACGAAGTCGAGGTCGGCCTCCTCGCGCTGCCGGCGGCCGGGAAAGGGCAGGAACGTGCCGCGGTGGCGCACGATGCGCAGGCCGGCCGCCGGCCCGCGGAACGGCACTGGGCTCACGTGCAGCGCGGCGCACGCCGTGAGCAGCGCGAGGCTCTGCACGTCGGAGGTCGGCTCGGCCGACAGCACCTGCACCTGGAGCTGGATCTCGCGCGTGTAGTGCTCGGGGAACAGCGAGCGCACCGTGCGGTCGATCAGGCGCGACACCAGGACCTCGTGGTCGGTGATCCGACCTTCGCGCCGGCCGTAGCTCCCCGGGATGCGGCCGACCGCGGCCAGTTTCTCGCGGTACTCGACGGTGAGCGGGAAGAAGTCGACGCCCGCCTTCGCCGGGCCTTCCACGACCGTGGCGAGGACCACGTTGTCGCCGCAACGCCCGACCACCGACCCGGTGGCGAGCTTGGCGATCCGACCGCACTCGAAGCTGCACGTCGTCCCGGCGAGGGTCACCTCGACCCGGTGGCCGATGGGAGCACTCATCCCGCCGACGATAGCAGCAAGGTGTCCGCTGCCCGCCGGCGGATTCGCCGCCCGCCGGCGCGCGAGGGTCGCGGCGATCCGGTCAGTGGATCGTCAAGCTCCACCGGTTCAGCTTGCCGATGCCGGCGCCTTCGTGGTCGGACGCGTGCAGGGTCCAGGTGCCTTCGCTCGGCCGGTTGCGCAGCACGGCGAGCGAGGCGGTGTCGCTGTCGCGGAGCGTGCGCTGGACGTGGTCGCCGTTGCCGCCGGCCCGGTCGTGAGTTCTGCGTGTAGGGGAGCGAGCCGTCGTCGCCGACCGCCTTGCCGCCGTAGCCGCGCAGGCGGAGGCGAACGACGTCAGGGTTCGGCACGTCGCCGTCTTCCACGTACTCGAACAGCAGGCTGGCGCGCGCTTCGAGCGCGGCGTGGTCGTCGACGATCTCGACGATGCCGCCCACGACGAGGTCGAGGTTCTCGTCCGGCCCGCGCGCGCGGGGTGACGACGGTCCGCGAGTTTCCCTCGTCGACGATCGGGCTCTCGATCGCGTACGCGACCGCGCCGCCTTCGCGCGACCACTTGAAAGGCCGGCGTACTGCCGCCCGCGTGCATTGGACCCGGTACAGCCGATTCTCCAGGCGCCGGTAGCCGGCGGCCGCCAGCAGCTCACACAGCCTGCTCGCGGCGAGTTCCGGCTCGGCGCGCGCGCAGCCTCGCGCCGGGCGACCCGGACGAGCCGATCGCCTGACGCGTCCGCGGCAGGCGCCCGGGTCCGGTCGTGCGCCGGCCGCGCAAGCCGGCAGGGGCGACGTGCTTCCGCCGCGGAAGTCGTCGCACGCGCCGCGCCGCTAGTCCTGGAAGCAGGCGGGCGGGCGACGGATGCGGTCGACGTGGCGCGACAAGGTGCGGAACAGCCGCTGGCGCGCGCGCATGATCCGGATCGCGACCGTGCCGACGGGGATGCGCAGCTTGCGCGCCGCCTCCTCGTACGAATGGCCGCCCTGCACGCACAGCTCGAACACCGCGCGGTAGTTCGGCGGCAGGTCGGCGACCGCGGTGTGGAATGCGGACATGAACTCGCGCTCCTCGGCGGCGCGGTGCCGGGTGGCGTCGTCGGCGACGTTCGCCAGCCAGTCCTCGTCCTCGGAGGTCGCGACGTTCGGCGGGGTGAGGTTGGTCACCGGCCGCGGCATGCGCCGCTGCATCCGGAGGGCCGACAGGGCCTGGTTGCGCGCGACCTCGAAGAGCCAGGCGCGGAAGTTCGTGCCCGGCTGGTAGAGCGCGGTCTTGAGGAAGACCTTCTCGAAGACCTCGGCGGTCACGTCGGCCGCAAGATGCCCGTCCCGCAGGAGGCCCAGGACGAAGTGGTAAATCTTGCGCTCGTAGCGCCGTTGCAGTTCGGCGAGCGCTCGCTCGGCCTGTCCGCGGCCGATCATCGCAACGAGCGCGTCGTCGGCGAGAAGGTCGTCGTGATGGTCGGACACCGGACGCATTCCCCCGGCCCTAGCAACCGGGGTGCCAGCCCTCGTGCGTCCCGGTGACGGAAACCACAACGCTTTGTCAAAACGAGACTTCGGAGGCCTCTCGGGGATGCGCCGGCAGCCGGGTGCCGCTTCCGGTAGGCACCTGCGCGCCCCCCGCGGAGGCACCGCACGACGGTCAGGTCGGGAACGCGGCGCGCCCGCCCTCGAGCGCGGCGTCGAGGAGCGCGAGGTTCTTCTCGGCCGTGGGATCGGCGCCCTGGTGCAGCATCTGCCCGACGCGCAGGCGGCGCAGCGCTAGGTAGATCCACGCGGCGCGGATGCCCCATTCGCTCGCGATGCGGCGCGAGCCCAGGCGGTTCTCGAACCAGCGCTGGAGCAGGCGGGCGCGCCATGCCCCGCCGCGCTCGGTGTGCGCCAGCAGCCAGGCGAAGTCGTGGTCCTCGTTGCCCGCGCCGACGCGCTCGAAGTCGACGAGGAAGGGGCGCGCGTCCTGGTCGACCACGATGTTCTGCTCGGTGAAGTCGCCGTGCACGAAGGTGTGCGCGCGCGTCTCCATCCAGCGCAGAGCCTCCTCCATGGCGCTCAGCACCCGGGTCCAGCGGCGCGGCCCGATCGCGTGCACCACCGGGTCGTACATCATCCGCACGCGGTCGAGGTAGCTGACCGCGTCCCAGCGGTTCACCGGGAAGTCGCGCCGCCCGAGCAAGGCCTCCGCCTTGATCCAGCGCACGCGCTCCAGCAGCTCGAACACGTGGTCGGAGCCGACGACCTCGGCGAGCGGTCCGGGCGCGGCGAGGATCCGCTCCAGCATGAGGAAGCGCGGCGGATCGCGCGCGTCGATCAGGACCGTGCGCGGTGCCGGGAAGTGGCGCCGCTCGGGGTCGAGCGTGTCGAGCAGGCGGTAGAACGCGGTCTCCCGGCGGCCGTAGTCCTCGATGCGCACC
>DATGPD010000277.1:0-3617 GCA_035305285.1 Planctomycetota bacterium | reverse complement strand
CACGCGCCACGACATGGCGGGCGACGAGCGCCGGCGTTCGCGGCCGGCGGCAGGTTCACCGCACGCGCGGTCGCCGCGTGCCGGGTGCCGGCTCCGCGCCGTCGTCGACCGCGACGCCGTGCAGCCCGTAGCCGGCGGGACGCGCGAGCAGCACGACGCGCCCGTCGAACCCGGCGGCGATCAGTTCGTCGGTCGCGTTGCGCCCGTCCAGCTCGCCGGCCACGAGCCAGTGGCCCTGGTCGGGGCCGGCGTAGATCGTCTCGACCTTCCACGGCGCGCTGCCCGCGCGGGACACGAGCTGGACGCGCTTGCCGTAGCCGTACACCGCGACCGACTCGACCGCCGGATCGGCATGGAAGCGCCCCGCGGCGACGCCGCGCGGACCCTGGCTGCCGACGAACACGACTTCACGCCGCCACTCCCCGGCCCCGACTTCCTCGAGGCGGAGGAGCACGCCGTCGTCGCGCGTCACGTACACGACCTCCGGCTGCTGCGGCGCGGTCCGCGGACGGCGCGTGATGCGTCCGAGGCCCGACGCTTCGTGCAGGATGACGGTGTCGGTGAGCCCCGCCTCGGTGGCGCGCAGCTCGTGCAAGTGCCCGGAACGGCTCACGGCCAGCACGCGGTCGCCCAGGAGCAGGGCGTCGCGCACCCGCCCCGGCAGACGCGCGATCTCGGTCATCGTGAAGCCGGCGTCGTCTCCGTGAGGCACCAGCTCGAACACGCGGCCCGAGATGGCGAAGGCCCACACCTCGTCGCCGGGCCGGTGCGGCACGAGGTCACCGGCGAGGATCGCGTGGAACTCCTCGCCCGCGGCGTGCCCGATCTCCACGCTGCGCAGCTCGAACTTGCCGTACGGCAGCGGCGCGACCCAGATGCGGTGCACGTTGCCGGCCTTGCCCGCGACGTAGACCTCGGCGCCGGGGACGCGTGGGTCGACGTCCGCGGGCGGCGCGAGCGCGAGCCACTGGCCGTCGGGCTGGACCGAGCGTGCGGTCCACGCGCCGCTGTAGACCGTGAGCACGTGCACGCGGCCCTGGTCGTCGGCGACGATCACTTCGGGTGGCGCGAGCGCCGGCACGAGGTCGGCGACCTGCGCGTACCACACGCCGCAGCCAGCCTCCAGCACGGAGAACGCGTTCCAGCCGCCGCGCGCGGGGAGGACGACCTCGCCCTCGGTGGGTGGCTGGGCGGACGGAACCGCGGTCAGGAGACCCAGGACGGCGAGGGTGCGGAGGTTCATGCCCGCTCAGGGGAAGATCCGGTGCGGATGCCGGCGACGAGGCAGCATGCGCCCGTCCCTTGGTATCGGCACGTGCGGGGGGCGCGGTCTCCCGGAAAGGTCGGGGCCGTGGCGCGTCTACGCGTGCGAGGTACCGCGCTCACCACGGCACGAGGCCGTGTGGCGCGGACCGCAGCATGGGGGGCTGCGGCGCGCAGGAGCGCACCGCAGTCGACCGGGCGAGAACACGCCACGGCTTCCGGATCCGGCAACGGCGGAGCCTGTGAGAGTGAGAAAGAGGTGATGCGCGTGGGGGCGGTGCGCGCGGCGCGCCCGAAGCAAGGCTCGTGCCTGCGGCGGCTCGCGGGTTGTCGGGGCGCGGGCGTTCCGCCGGTGGATCGGACCGATCGCGTGCGTTCCGCGCGCGGCGCGGTGCGGACCGTGTTGCCGGTCGGACCTGCCGCGGGAGCGCTTGCCGGACCGCGGCGAAGGATCCGCGACGCCGTTTCGCGGCGGGAATCGAGCGTCACCGGCGCGTGACGCTCGCGACCCGGCGTCGCAGCCGACCTCGACGCGATGCGGCGCCGACGTGTACCGGCTCATCCTGTCTGAGCTGGTGGGCCGGGCGGGGACACCAGGCGCGGGTGGATGCTGGCCATCGCCCGGGGCGCCGCGTCGCGGCATCGTGCGCCGGACGGCGCGTTGCACGCAGCACGCCGCGCGCGGCGCTCCCGATCACGCCGCGCGCCCGCTGCCACACCCCGAGCACAGGCGGCCTGTCCGACCCACCGGCAGCTGCCACCGCACGTGCAACGCACAGCCATGACGTTCGTGCGAACGGAACGCCATGGGGCACCATCGCGACGCGCACCGGCCGCACGCCCCCGGTCGTGACCGTTACCGGTCCGGCCGCTCCGGCGGCACCACGAGCGCGTCGCCGCGCTCGGCGACGACCCGGCGCAGCCACTCCTCGCCGTAGCCGACACCGCGCGCGCGGCCGTTGTCCTGTTTGACATAGCCGTCGACGTGCTTGGCCACGATGCGGCGGCCGAGCGCGGACCAGTCCGCGAACAGCTTGTCGCCGGTCGCGACCGCGACCTCGGTCAGGTAGCGCGCCAGCGCCGCGGGGTCGCCGGCGAGCGCGGTCGCCGCCTGGTCGATCGCCGCCTGCCGCTGCACGAACCACTCCTCGTGCTCGCGCTGCGCGGCGAGCACGTCGGGCAGCACGCGCGACCAGCGGTCGTAGGTCAGGTTGCTGACGAAGTTGAACGCCCACCACGCGGAGTCGTCGGTGTACTCGTCGTAGGTGCCGCGCGTGTACGCCGCGGGCAGCGCGTCGATCCCGCTGTAGAGCGGCAGGAAGCACGACGTGTAGGGATCGTCCGGCGTGAACCAGTAGATGCCGCCGACCGCGTCGGGCAGCCAGTTGCGGCACTGCGCCACCATCACGAACCCGGCCTGCTGCGTCGCGATCGGCCGCTCCCAGCAGTAGGTCGCGTCGCCGACCCGGAAGGTGAGGTCGCGGAAGCGCACCGGGCTGCCGAACGGCCCGGCGTCGATCCCCTTCGTCATGTCGTACGGCGTGCCCTCGTAGTGGTCGCGCATCAGCGCCATCACGTCGCGGACGCCGAGCTTGCGGTCCGGCTTGATGAACAGCGGGTAGTCTTCGGCGCCCTCGATGCCGCGGTGCCAGTCGGCCGGCCACTCGCGGCTCGGCGCCGCGCGGCGGTAGATGCTCCACACGCGCGTGCCGCACGCGCGGCGCGACACCGGGGTCGGGTCGGGATGGTAGGCGTGACGCCAGCTGAACTCGCCGTCGCGCGCGGGGTCGTACCAGCCGCGCTCCCGCGCGAACTGGACCACGTCTGCCGAGTACCGCCAGTTCTCCGGATCGTCCTTCGGAAAGGTCGTGATCCGCGCCATGTTCGCGCTCGCCGTGATGCAGCCGTCGGGCACGCGCGCGGCGACGAACAGGATCCCCTTCCGTCCGGGACCCCGCCCGATCAGCTCCATGACCCACACCTCGTCCTTGTCCGCGATCGCGAAGGTCTCGCCGCTGCTGCCGTAGCCGTACTCGCGGCACAGCGCATCGATGGTTTCGATCGCCTCGCGTGCGGTCCTGGCGCGCTGCAGAGTCAGCAGCATCAGCGCGTCGTAGTCGAGCAGCCCGTCGGGGTTGCGCAGCTCGCGCCGCCCGCCGGTCGTCGTCTCGCCGAGCGCGAGCTGGTGTTCGTTCATCAGGCCGACGACCTTGTAGGTCCTCTCCGCCTGCGGAATCCGACCGCGCACGTCGTCGTCCTCCCAGCCCGCGACGTCGACCATCGCACCGGGCTCGTGCGTCCCGCCCGGCACGAGGAGCAGCTTCGGCAGGAACGGCGCGTCGGCGGAGTAGGTG
>DATGPD010000276.1:0-2168 GCA_035305285.1 Planctomycetota bacterium | reverse complement strand
GCAGGTGCTCAGCGACGGCCTGGGCTCGGGCGACGTGTCGACCGTCAGCGTCGACCACGCGGTCACCATCGAGCCCTTCCTCGCCGACCAGGTCGAAGTGCTCAAGGGCCCGGCCACCCTGCTCTACGGCAGCGGTGCCATCGGCGGCGCGGTCAACGTCGTCGACGGCCGCGTTCCGCAAGCGGTGACCGACGAACCGCTGCAGGGGCGCGCCGAGCTGCGCGCCGGCAGCGTCAACGACGAACGGACCGGCATGGCGCGCCTGGACGGCACCTCGGCCTCGGGCAACCTCGTCTTCCACTTCGACGCCTTGCATCGCGAGACCGGCGACTACGACATCCCGGGTTACGCCGAGAGCGCCGCGCACCTGGCCGAGGAAGGCGAGGCGCCGGATCCGGCCGCGCGCGGCACGCTCGCCAACAGCGCGCTGCGCACCGACAGCGGCGCGCTGGGCGTGGGCTGGATCGGCGACCGCGGCTTCGTCGGCGTCGGCTACAGCCTGTTCAACAGCCGCTACGGGGTGCCGGGACACGAGCACGCGCACGGCGAAGGCGGCGACCACGACCATGGCCACGACGAGGACGCGCATGCCGGGGAAGGCGGCGTGCACATCGTGATGGACCAGCGCCGCGGCGAGCTGCGCGGCGGCGTGGACGACCTGGGCCGGTTCGCCTCGCTGCGGCTCAAGCTCGCGCATACCAGCTACACCCATACCGAGTTCGAGGGCGACGAGGTGGGCACGGTGTTCGAGAACGAAAGCACCGAAGGCCGCGTGGAACTCGTGCACGAGCCGTGGGCCGGCTGGGAGGGCGCGTTCGGCCTGCAGTGGGCTCAGCGCGACTTCGAGGCGGTCGGCGACGAGGCCTTCGTACCGGCCTCGAAGACGCGCGATGCCGGCCTGTTCTGGATCGGACACAGGCAGTTCGATGCGCTGCGCCTGGAACTGGGTGCGCGCCACGACCGCAACGAGATCGATATCGACAATGCCGGTCCGGCGGCGCGTCCGGACCGCGACTTCGGCACCACGAGCATCTCGACCGCGCTGCGCTGGGACGTCGGCGATGCGTTCCATCTTTCGCTCGGGCTGGATCGCGCGCAGCGTTCGCCGACCGCCGAGGAACTGTATTCCAGGGGCCTGCACGTGGCGACCGGCAGCGTCGAGCTCGGCGATGCCGGCCTCGATCCGGAAACCGCGAACCGCGCCGAGCTCGGCCTGCACTGGCACAACGGCCCGCTCACGCTCGGCGCGTCGCTGTACCACGTGCGCTACGCCGACTTCATCTACCTGGCCGATACCGGCATCGAGGAGCATGACGGTCCGCTGCGCGCGTGGACCCAGGACGACGCGCGCTTCAACGGTGCCGAGGCGAGCGCGGACTGGAACTTCGCCGACAACGGCAGCGGCCTGTGGAACCTGCGCGTGTTCGGCGACGTGGTGCGCGCAAGGCTCGACGGCGGCGGCACGCGCGAACTCGAACTGTCCGTGCCGCACGGCGACCACAGCCACGACTACACCGTCGAGCTGGCGCGCGGCGGCAACCTGCCGCGAATCGCACCCTGGCGCGTGGGCGGCGAGCTGCGCTGGGAGCGCGGCCCCCTGCGCGCCTCCCTGGGCGCGGTGCGCTACGCCAGGCAGGACCGCGTGGCCGAGTTCGAACATGCCACGCCCGGCTACACCCTGGTCGACGCGCACCTTGCGTGGCACGCCGATACCGCGCAGGGCAACGCCTGGGAAATCTTCCTCGACGGCAGCAACCTGCTCGACGAGGAGGCGCGGGTGCACACGTCGTTCCTGAAGGATGTCGCCCCCCTGCCGGGGCGCGGCGTTTCGTTCGGGGCGCGTGTGTTCTTCTGACGTGGGAAAGGCCGTGGACATCGTGCTGCGGGCGGCAACGCTGTTCCCGCGTTGAGCAGCGTCCGCTTGCGATTGACCCTGCGCGGCGCGACCTGATTCGAAGTCCTTCGCCGCGGCGGTCCCGGTGCTCCCTCTCCCGTCATGCACCGGGCACGTCGCGGCACCTCTTCCGGCGCGGGTGCGGGATGGTTGCGCGCCGGATGTTCAGGCCGCGCAGCGCGCGCAGACGCCGTGCACTTCCAGCGTCTGCGCCTGCGGCCGGAAGCCGAGCGCCTTCGCCCGCTGCTCGAGCCGGGCGACCACGTCGAGGTCC
>DATGPD010000275.1:0-4177 GCA_035305285.1 Planctomycetota bacterium | reverse complement strand
CTTCGCCGTGCTGCGCTGCAACCAGTGCACGAACGCGCCGTGCGTCACGATCTGCCCGGTCCGGGCACTCGAGAAGCGGCCCGACGGGATCGTCGACCTCGACAAGGACGCGTGCATCGGATGCAAGGCGTGCATGCAGGCGTGCCCGTACGACGCGATCTACTTGAACGAGGACACCGGCGGCGCCGAGAAGTGCCACTTCTGCGCGCACCGCATCGAACAGGGGCTCAAGCCCGCGTGCGAGGTCGTGTGTCCCACCGAGGCGATCGTGTCCGGCGACCTGCACGATCCCGACAGTCCGGCGAGCCGCCTGCGCCGCGCGGCCCCCGCGGTCGCGCGCCGGCCCGAGCAGAACACCGGGCCCAACGTGTGGTACCTCGGCATGGACGAGGTGTCCCTGCGCCCAGGCCGCGCGGCGGAGCCGCCGACGTGGCTGTGGAGCGACCGGCGCATGCCGCCCCCGCCCGCGCCGCACGGCGCCCTCCACGCCGTGCCGAACGCGCGCACCGTGCTCGGGGTCGACCATCCGCGGCACTGGGGCTGGCGCGTCGAGGCCTACCTCGTCACCAAGGGCATCGCCGCCGGTGCAGGCATGCTCGCGCCGTTCGCCGCCCACCTGGGACTCGGCGGGGCCGCGCTCGCGTGGCTGCCGGAGACGCTCGCGCTGGTCGGCACGCTGGTGACCTGCGTCCTGCTCATCGCCGACCTGAAGCGGCCGCACCTGTTCTTCCGCCTGCTCACGCGCCCGAACACCAGGAGCTGGCTCGTGAAGGGCGGGTGGGTGCTGACCGCGTTCCTCGCCGCGGCCGCGGGGGCGCTCGGTGCGCGCCTGCTCGGGCTCGACGGCGCCGCCGCCGCGCTGCGCTGGTCGCTCCTTCCGCTCGGTGCCGCCACCGCCGGCTACACCGCGTTCCTGTTCGCGCAGTGCGAAGGCCGCGACCTGTGGCAGCACTGGCGCCTGCTCCTCCCCCACCTGCTCGTCCAGGCGGTGGCGCTGGGCGGCGCGTTCCTGCTGCTCGCGGCGCCGTCCGCGGCGCTCGCGCAGGTCGTCGCGTTCGCGGCCGTGTTGCACCTGGTGTGCGTCGCGCTGGAGAAGGCCGCCCGGCACGAGACCGACAACGCGCGCCATGCCGCCGCGCTGCTGTGGGTCGTGCCCGCGTGGCCCGGCGCCGCGGTGCCGGCCGCGACCGTGAGCACGGTCTTCGTGCTCGCCGCGGCCACGGGGCTGCTGCTCGGCGCGTGGGCCGGCGTACTCTCGGTCGGGCTCGCGCTGGCCGCCGCCGCGGCGCTGACCGCGGGCACGTTCGCGTGGGAGCGCGCCTACGTGCGCGCGGGGCAGATGCCCCCGTTGTCGTGAGCCTCGGCGGCCGCGGCGATGGCCGCGGCCCGGTCGACCAGCAGGCGGCGCAGCACGAACCGGTCGACCAGCCCGCCGAGGGCGGAAACGGAGCGGCGAAGTCGAGCACGTCGAGCATCCGCGTCCCGCCGTCGTGCTCGGCGAAGCATCGGTCGTGGACGAACCGGCGGAACGCACCGCGGCGCATCGTGTCCTGGAAGAGGTGCGGCGGATCGAACGCGGTGGTCTCGGCGGTGAAGCGCTGCCGGACGCCGAAGTGCCGACCTTCCCACGTCACCCGCTCGCTCGGGCCGATCCACCGGCCTGCCGGACCCGCGACCATGCGCTCGCCGGTGTGCGCGAGCGAGCGGACGTGCAGTTCCAGGTCGCGCGCGCACTCGAACGTCACGTCGATCGGGGCGCGCACGAGGGTCGTCACCCGCACGAGCATCGCCGCAAAGTGTCCGGGACATTGTTGCTGTGCGCCACGGCGCGGCGGGGAGAATGCCCGGCCCGACGATGAACACGCCGCTCGAAGATCTGCGCGTCACTCCGCTCGAGAGCTTCCCGCCGCCGGAACGCTGGGACCACTGGGAGGAGTTCGACGCCCAGGCCTGGCCGCGCCGCGTGAAGCGGGCCTACCAGCTCGTTCCGACCGTGTGCTTCAACTGCGAGGCGGCGTGCGGGCTGGTCGCGTACGTCGACAAGGAGACGCGCCGGATCCGCAAGCTCGAAGGCAACCCGTACCACCCCGGGTCGCGCGGGCGCAACTGCGCCAAGGGACCGGCGACGCTCAACCAGGTCCACGATCCCGACCGCATCCTCTACCCGATGAAGCGCGTCGGCCCGCGCGGCAGCGGGCACTTCGAGCGCACCACCTGGGACGAGGTGCTCGACACGCTCGCCGCGCGGATCCGCGCCGCGCTGCGCGAGGGCCGGCGCACCGAGGTGATGTACCACGTCGGCCGCCCCGGGCACGACGGGATGATGGAGCGCGTCCTGCAGGCGTGGGGCGTCGACGGGCACAACTCGCACACCAACGTGTGCTCGTCGTCGGCGCGGGTCGGCTACACGCTGGTGACCGGCTACGACCGGCCGTCGCCGGACTACGCGAACGCGAAGTTCATCCTGCTGATCAGCGCGCACCTGGAGACCGGGCACTACTTCAATCCGCACGCGCAGCGCGTGCAGGAGGCGAAGATGAAGGGCGCGAAGCTCGCGGTGTGCGACGTGCGCCTGTCCAACTCGGCGAGCATGGCCGACTGGTGGCTGGCGCCGCGCCCGGGCACCGAGGCATTGATGCTACTCGGCTTCCTGCACGTCGTGTTGCGCGACGGGCTGGTCGACCGCCGCTTCGTGCACGACTGGGTCGACTGGCGCGGCTGGCTGCGGGCGCGCGGCAAGGCGGGCGCGGACTTCGACGCGTTCCTCGCCGACGTCCGCAAGTACTACGCGTTCGCGACGCCCGCGCACGTCGCCTCGGTCACCGGCCTCGATCCCGCGCTGATCGAGACCATCGGGCGGGAGATCGGCGCCGCGGGCTCGGCGTTCTCCGCGCACGTCTGGCGCAACGCGGCGACCGGCAACGAAGGCGGCTGGGAGGTCGCGCGGGCACTGGCAGCGCTCGGCGCAATGGTCGGCGCGATCGGCACCGTCGGCGGCACGAGTCCGAACGGCTGGGACAAGTTCGTGCCGCGACCGCACACCATGCCGAGCCCGCAGGAGGTGTGGAGCGAGCTGCTCTACCCGCGCGAGTGGCCGCTCGCCCACCACGAGCTGTCCTTCCTCTTGCCGCACCTGCTGAAGGAGGGCCGCGGCCGGCTCGATACGTACTTCACGCGCGTCTACAACCCGGTCTGGACCAACCCCGACGGGCTGGTGTGGATCGAGGCACTGCGCGACGAGCGCCTGGTCGGCTGCCACGCCGCGCTCACCCCGGTGTGGAACGAGACCGCGCGCTGGGCCGACTACGTGCTGCCGATGGGCGTCGCGACCGAGCGGCACGACCTGATGAGCCAGGAGACCCACGCGGCGAAGTGGATCGCCTTCCGCCAGCCGGTCCTGCGCCGCGTGAAGGAGCTGGCCGGCGAACCGGTCGAATGGACCTGGCAGGCCAACCCCGGCGAGGTCTGGGAGGAGGACGAGTTCTGGATCGCGCTCTCCTGGCGCATCGATCCCGACGGCGAGCTGGGCATCCGCCGGCACTTCGAGTCGCCGTACCGGCCGGGGCAGCGGATCACCACCGACGAGTATTACCGGTGGATCTTCGAGAACTCGGTCCCCGGCCTGCCCGAGGCGGCGGCCAGGGAAGGCCTCACGCCGCTCGAGTACATGAAGCGCCACGGTGCGTTCCTCGTCGAGGACGGCGTCTACGCCACGCACGCCAGGGAGGTCGCGATCGAGGGCGCGGTCGTCGACGAGGCCGAGGCCGTGCTGCGCAAGGACGGCAAGGTCGTCGCGCCGATCGTCGACGGCAAGCCGCGGCAGGGCTTCCCGACCCGCAGCAAGCGGCTGGAGCTGCACAGCAGCCTGCTCGCCGAGTGGGGCTGGCCGGAGCGCGCATTCACCGGCTACATCGAGAGCCACGTCGACGAGAGCAAGCTCGACCGCAGCAAGGGCGAGTGCGTGCTCGTGTCGACCTTCCGCCTGCCGACGCTGATCCACACGCGCTCGGCCAACTCGAAGTGGCTCACGGAGCTGTCCAACACCAACCCGGTCTGGATCCACCCGAACGACGCCGATCGCCTCTCCGTGCGCACCGGCGACCTGCTGCGCGTGACGACCCGCACCGGCTGGTACGTGAACGCCGCGTGGGTCACCGAGGGCGTGCGACCCGGCGTG
>DATGPD010000274.1:0-7111 GCA_035305285.1 Planctomycetota bacterium | reverse complement strand
CGCCGGAGCGGACCCTGCAGATCCACGGCAACCTGCACTTCGCGCGCTGCGCGGGGGGCTGCGCGGGTCCGGTGCCGCTGCCGGAGGGGCTCGGCGAAGGCATCGCCCGCGACGCGGTTCCCGACGACGCGACGCTCGCCGCGCTGCGCTGCGCGTCGTGCGGCGGCTGGCTGCGGCCGCACGTGCTCTGGTTCGACGAGTACTACGACGAAGAGAACTACCGCGCCGAGACGGCGCTCTCGGCGTTGGCAGGTGCGGCACTGCTCCTCGTGGTCGGCACGTCGGGCGCGACGAGCCTGCCTGCGCGCATGGTCGAGATCGCCCTCGCGCAGGCCGTCTCGGTGGTGGTCGTCGACCCGGAGCCGACGTCGTTCGCGCAACGCGCCGTCGAGGACAAGGGCGCGTTCCTCCGTGGGACGGCGTGCGCCGTCGTGCCGCAGGTGGTCGCGGCGCTCACGGCACGGTGAGCGGCCCGGGTCGTTTGCACGTCTGCGCGGTTTGTCGCGAATCCGCTTCACCCTCGTGCAACTCCGCGACGATCGACGACTAGCGTGGCCGTCGAACCCAGCGGCGTCCGCCGCGGCAGGTTGCTGCCGCCGGACGTTCGTTGCCGACCCCACGGCACGGCGACCCGGACCAGTGTCGGACGCCGTCGCGTTCTCCTGCCTGCGCCCCTCTACGCACCTGCTCGCACCGTGAACCACCCCGACGGGCGCGGACAGCCCGCGCGCCCGCCCCGCTTCCTGCTCGCCGCGTGCATGTTCTTCTGCACCGGCGCGGTGGGGATGGGCTACGAGTTCGTCTGGATCCGCAAGGCCGCGCTGGTCGTCGGCGCCAGCCAGATGGCACTCGCGACCGTCCTGACCGCGTTCTTCCTCGGCCTGGGGCTCGGGAGCTGGGTGGTCGGCCGGCACGCGCGCAACCGGCGGCGCTCGCCGCTCGTGACCTACGGCTGCTTCGAGATCGCGATCGGCGCGTTCGCCTTCGCGTTCCCGTGGCTGTTCGGTGCGCTGGAGGCCTGCTACGGCGCGCTCTACCCGCTCGCCGCCGGCTCGGACGCCGCGCTGCTCGCGCTGCGCTTCGTGCTCCTCGTGCTCCTGTTCCTGCCGCCGACGTTCCTCATGGGCGGCACGCTACCGCTGCTGCTCGACGGGCTGGTCGCCGACGACCGCCGGGTGGCGTCCAGCACGGGGATGCTCTACGCGATCAACATCGCCGGCGCGGTGGCCGGCGTGCTGCTGACCTGCTACGTCGCGATCCCCACGATCGGCCTGCACGGCACGAGCCTCGCCGGCGGGGCGGTGAACACTGCGCTCGGCGTCGCCGCCCTGTACGTGTTCCGCTCCGCCCCGGTGCTGCACCCCGAGGCGCCGCCCGCCGCGGAGACCAGGCGGTTCGGCGGCGTCGCGTTCCTGTGCGGGCTCGTCGCGATCGGCTGGCAGGTCGCGTGGGCCCGCTACTTCTCGCTGCTCGACGTCGCGACCATCTACTCCACCGCGATGTTGCTCGCGGTGTACCTCCTCGGGCTGTCGCTCGGCGGGGTCGTGCTCGCGGCGGCGACGCGCGGCGGCGTGCCGCCGCTCCGGGTGCTGGCCGTCGCGCAGCTCGGCGTGCCCATCGCGGCACTCGCCGCGCTCGACTGGTGGCAGGCGTTCGACCTCGTGCACCGCACGCAGGCGGTGCTCGAAGGCGGCCGCATCGTGCCGCTGCCGACGCAGGCGATCGATTCGACGTGGGCCGTGCTCAGCGAGCACGCCGACACGGTGTTCCTCGCGCCGCTCCTGAAGGTGGGCGCGGTCGTGCTCCTGCCGGTCGTGCTGTTCGGCGTGGGCGTCCCCGCGCTGATCGCCGCCGCGGCGGGACGATCCGCGAGCTTGCGCGCGACGTCGGGCTGGATCCTGTGGTGGAACACCGCGGGCGCCGCCGCGGGCGCGGCGCTGACCGGCTACTTCGCGCTGCCGGTGCTCGGGCTGCACGGGACGCTCGGCGTGCTCGCGCTCGGCTCGCTCGCGATCGCCGGGTGCGCCGCGTTCGCGCTGCGCGCGGGCGGCGTGCCGGCGGCGCGCGGCGTGCGGCTGGCGCTCGGCGCGCTCGCGGTCGCGAGCGCGGGATGGACCGCGTCGTTCGTGTTCGGGCACGAGGACATCACCCGGCACACCGTGAAGTATCACGGCATCGGCAAGAGCCTGGGCTGGGGACCGATCGCGCGCAGCCTCGGGCGGCAGCCGATGCAGCTCGGCGACGTGATCGAGGGGCCGATCGACACCTGCTTCGTGTTCGAGGACGAGCACGTCCGGCAGCTCTGTTCGGGGTGCGTGTCGTTCGCGAGCGTCGCCAAGACCGGGATCTCCGGCCAGGCGGTGCAGGGCCACCTGCCGGCGCTGTTCTTCCCCGGCGAAGGCTACCCGCGGCGCTGCCTCGGCATCTGCCTGGGCTCGGGCCAGTCGCTCGGCGCGCTCCTGCTCTACGACATCGAGAAGCTCGACGTCGTCGACGTGTCGCCGAGCGTCGTCGAGCTGTCGCTGCGCCGCTTCGCCGAGTTCAACCACGGCCTCGGCAGCGATCCGCGCGTGACGCTGTGGCTGGACGACGGCCGGCACTTCGTGCAGCGCGCCGCGGCCGAGAGCTACGACGTCGTGTCGATGGAGCCGCCGCCGCCGGACGCCGACGGCGTGCACAGCCTGTACTCGCTCGAGTTCTACCGGGCGGTGCGTCGCGCGCTGACCGACGACGGCGTGTTCATGCAGTGGCTGCCGATCTACCGGGTCACGCCGGCCGACTCGGCGAGCATCCTCGCGACGCTGGCCGAGGTGTTTCCCGAGACGTTCCTGCTGTTCAAGGGCAACCAGGACCTGATGACGCTCAGCTACAAGCGACCGCCGCGCTTCGTGCCGGACGCGCTCGTGCGCCGCTGCGCGACCTTCGCGCGCGAGCGGAACATCGCAGGCAGCCGCTTCTCGCCGCTCTGCCGGCACGAGATCGCCTCGCTGCCCGGTTTGCTGTCGATGCTGCTCGCCGCGCCCGCCGACGTGCGCGCGCTGCCGGCGCCCGCGATCCTGCCCGACGACACCCAGCTCCTCAGCTACGGGACCGGCGACCGCTGGCTGCTGCACCGCTACCGCGGCAACCAGCTCGGCCAGATCACCTTCGGCACGCTCCCCGAGTCGGACCCCGAGGCCTTCGCGGGCTACTTCGACCCGCCGCTGCCGCCCGCGGTGCTCGACCTCATGCGCCGCGAGCGCGCCGCGGCCATGCAGGTGTTCCAGGCGCCACGCCACGAAGCGGTAGCCGCCTACGAGGCCGCCGCGGAGGGCGGCGACCCCGCCGCGCTTGCCGAGGCCGCGCTGCGCCTCGCTGCCGAACAGGACCGCGCCCTGCGCAAGGCGCAGGCGTTCGACCTGGTGGCGACCGCGCTGGACGCCGATCCCGAGCATGCCTCCGCCGCCGGCGTGGCGATCGCGCAGCGAATCGTGGCGAACCACTTCGCGGTCTACGCCGAGTTCGTCCGTGCGCGCGTGCAGGACCTGATCGACCGCTTTCCGGGGTCGCCGCTCGTCGCGGAGATGCACGAGGAGTTCGAAAAGTGCGCGGAGCCGGAGCGGGCGCGGCGGGGGAGGTACTGGTTGCCGTCGGCGCCGCTGCCGCCGCTGGAGCGCGGGTGGGCGACGAAGCCGTGAGGGTGCGCGCGCCGCGCGGGTGAAACAGGCACCCTATGGCGTGCGGTAGTCGATCTGCACGACGGGCATCGTGCCGACGTCGGTGCGTCCAGTCTGCGGGGATGTCGAGCCGTTCGCGAGCGCGACCACGGTCGATGCGTCGAGGTCGCTCGGCATGGCCGCGAGGCTGCACTGCAGGGCGTTGGTCGTCGTGAGCGTGCCCATACCGTCGACGTGTGCCCACTGGGTGAGGATCGAACCACCGAGCAGCACGACGTCGCCCGGGAGTTGGAGAGGCACGCTGCCGATGCCAGGCCGCTGCGGAGTCGTCGGTCGCACCACCGCGGCGACCGACGCGACCGGCAGCACGTACAGCGCGCAGCCCGGCGCGCGCAGGAAGCCGAGATCGATCGGGCCGATCTGCTCGACGGCCACGCACATCATCGCGAGGCTGTTGGGCTCCGCGAACGCGAGGAAGCGCGCGGTCGAGCCGGGCCGCAGCGTGCGAGGGTCGGCGGAGGCCACGCGTGCGACGCGCTGCGCCACGGGTCCGCACGCACTGCCGATCGTCGTTACCGTGCCGCCCGGCGCCTGCTCGGCATCGATCGACCACCAGGTGCTCTCCGACCCGACCACGGGCGCGCCTTCGATCTCGATGCACAGCGCGCCGCCGGAGTAACGGAACGGCCTCGCGAACGGGATCGTGATCGCGTCCGGAGTCGCCCACGTGGCCGCGTCACGGTGGGCGAGGGCCGGGGATCGCGGCAGGGTGACGACGCCCTGGAACACCGTGACCGGCGGAACGTGGTGGTTGGCGTCGAAGCGGGGGTCGGGACGAGCCGGATCCAGTGCGGACGACGCGGACAGCCGAACGACGACCTGCGCCGCGCCCGGGTTGTGCTCGACGACGTGGCCGTCCCTCCGGAAACGCAGCGCGACCAGCTCCATGCCGCGCGCCCCGCTCAGGTGTGAAGGCCCCAGCAGGAACTGCTGGCGCATCGTGCGCGTGAAGCCCGCGACTTCGAGCACGCCCAAGCCGTCCCGTGACGCTGCTGCCGCGGGCGCAGTCAGGGTGCCGGTCTGCGCCGGCGCTGCCGCGGCACACGCCAACGCGGGCAGAACGAAAGCGGGGGTTCGTGGCATGGGAGGAACCTCAAGGGGAAGGTGCGACGACGCGGAAGCTGGCGCCGGTCGGCGGGTCGTCGAAGTTGGTGACCGTGAACGTGTCCCCACCGCGCCCGGGGGTCATGATCTCGATCTGACCCTGTGCATCCGGCGTCACTTCGGTGAGCGTCCCACTCGGATCCAGCGAGACGTACCAAGGTCCTTGCGCGGTCGCCGGCACGGTGATCGTCACCATCTGGCCCTCAACCGCAGGGTCCGGATCGATGCGCAGTCCTCCTCCGGGCAGCGTCACCGAGCGCGCTCCCTGAGCGGACCGAGAAGAGGAACCACGAACTCGGGCAGCGTCGCGGCTTCCGCCGAGCGCAACAACCTCTGCGCCAGCCGCGTCGCGTCGACGCCGTCGCGCTCGATGGCCATGCGCGCGAGGCGCGCGAAGCCCATCCATAGAGCTCGGTCGCTTCGGTTGGCGTCGAGCACGACGAGGAACGTCGCAGCACCATCCCAGAGATCGGCATCGGAGCGCGACGCGAGGCGATGGGCGAGCGCGAGGCGCGGATCGATCGCGCTGCTCCCGGCTTTCGGGGCGACGTCGGCCGGGCCCGCGGTCCTTCGTCCACCGAGGAACGCGCCGACGGTCGCCACCGAGGCGAGTGCGCCGAACCACAAGAACTGGCGTCGGGTGCGCTGCCGGAAGCGATCGAACGCGCGGGCCTTCTTCAACGTCCGCTGCAGCGCGCGCTGCTGACTCGGGAGCAAGCCGAGGCGCATGGGTCTCCTGACGATCGAGTTGGAGAACGGCAGCGAGACTATCCGCCTGTGCATGGAGCGACAACGTCGGGTGGTCCCGCTCGGGTGCTCCGACCGGCAGAGGCTGCGTCTGCTCGCGCCGTGCCGGGAAGCCGCGAGGCCACGCCGGCTCACCGGCGCCAAGCGTGGTGGGCCTCGAGACTTGCAGCGCTTGCTTCCAGTCCGCGCGCCGATTGCCGGTCGCGTCGCGTCTCTCGCCGATCTCTGCGGAGCCCGAGATGGATCACGCCTCACCGTGCACGTCACTCGGCCGCATCGTCGGCCTCATCGTCGTCGTCGGAGTCTTCGTGGGCGTGGTCGCCGGTGACGCTTTCGCTGATGCTCGGCCACGGGAACCGCGAACTCCTGGCCTCCTTGACTGCCGCGATCACTGCGGCTGTCACTTCCGCGGTCGTGAGTCGCTGCCTGCGCGAAGAGTCCGAGCCGTCTGCCAGCTGAGGCGCGACGCCGCGCGGCGCATGCGCGGCCGCGATCGCCGCGGCCGCGCCCCGCGAAGCCACGCCGACCTCGCCTGTCGGACTCACTCCGGCCGGTTGCGCAGCTCGACCAGCATCAGGTCCTTCTCGTGCATCCAGCCGAGCGCCAGCCACTTCGGCCCGCGCCCGAGCACGCCGCTCTGCAGGAGCACCGGCGCGCCCCACGTGTCGCCGCCCTGGTAGCGCCGCACGCGCACCGCGAAGTCGCAGTTGCCCTCGGCGAGGTAGAGCACGACCGACTCGGCGTCGTAGTCGAGCATGATCTCGACGCGGTCGCCGTTGCCCTCGCGCACCATCGCGGCGCCGAAGTGGCCTTCGCGACGGTTCGGGTAGGGCACCGCGGTGACACCGAAGCGGCGCGACAGGGGGAGCTCCTCGTCCTTCTTCTCCTCGAAGAAGCCGGGCGCCCAGGTCGAGGCGAACCTGCTGTTGGTGCGCGCGACCTTGCGGCCGCCGTCGATCACCACGTAGTGCCGCGGGTCGTGCTCCGCGACCGGCTGGTAGCCGCCGAGCGCTTCGCGGATGCCGACGACGGCGAGGTTGCGGCCGACGGCGGTGTTGGGCCGCCACTCGTACGGCGTCGAGATGCCGACCCACAGGCCGAAGTTGCCGGGGTTGGCGAACGTGTCGAACTTCATCACGTCGCACGCGGCGTCGCCGCCGAAGTCGCCGGCGAGGACCTTCATCGTCCCGCAGGTGTCCCACTCGCCCCAGTCGTGCGTGCGGAAGCGCGAGCCCTCGGACAGGCCGACCCACAGACCGTTGCGACCGAGCGAGCCGTCGGGCAGCACGTCGAACTTCATCACGTCGCAGCGCCCGTCGTCGTCGAAGTCGCCGGCGAGCAGCTTGGTCTGCCCGCTCGTCACCCAGTCGGCCCACCTGGTGGTCACGAACGAGCTGCCGGTCGAGATGCCGACCCACAGGCCGTTCGTACCCTGGCTGCCGTTCGGGAAGACGTCGGCCTTCATGACGTCGTCCTTGCCGTCGCCGTTGAAGTCGCCGACCAGGACCTTCGTCTGCGCGCTGGTGGTCCACTCGTCCCACTGC
>DATGPD010000273.1:0-2270 GCA_035305285.1 Planctomycetota bacterium | reverse complement strand
CACGCCGCGCGCCGGCGACGATCCGCTCCTGCGGCGCGCGTGGCTGGTCGCGGATGCTGCCGGCATCGCGCGCGCGGACCTTCCGCCCGGTGCCTACGACGTCGTCGCCGACCGCGGCGGCGACACCGTCGTGGCCGCCGTCGGCGACGCGCCGGCGACGCGCGTGGCGCTGACCCTCCCCGAGGGCATCACCCTGCGCGGCCGCGTGCACGATGCCGGTCGCGCGCTCGCCGGCGTCCATGTGTGGCTGTCGTTCGACGGACGCCCCGACGAAGGCCGCTGCATCACGCAGACCGCGGCCGACGGCAGCTTCGCGCTCGAAGGGATCGCGCCCGGACGCTGGTTCAGCGTCTTCGCCGAGGGATACGTGCCGCGTCCGATCGCCGCGGTCGAAGGCCGCGCCGGGGAAGCGCGCGAGGTCGACGTCGACCTGCGCGACCTGGCGTCGACGATGCGGGTGCGCGGCTACGTGGTCGACGACGCCGGCCGTCCGGTCGCGGGCGCGCGCATCCAGCTCGGCCGCCGCCTGCCGCACGCCGTGCGCGCGAACCCGGGCATGGGGCGCCACGCGCTGGTGCCGCCGATCGAACTCGTGACCGACGCGTCGGGTTGGTTCTCGCGCCACGGGTTCGTCGTGTACGACCGCGAGCTGGAGGCGTGGGTGCGCGCCCCGGGCTTCGCGTTCCTCGCCGCGGTCGTGCGCTTTCCGGGGACCGAGCAGCGCGAAGTGCGCTGGACGCTGGCACGCGGTGTCGCGGTGCAGGGTCGCGCGACGCACGCCGACGGCACGCCTGCGTCGGATGCGCGCGTGGCGGCGCGCCCGGTGGCGATGGACGACGTCGAGCATGCGCCGCGCTGGGCGGCGGCCGAGACGGCGGCCGGCGCCGACGGAACCTTCACCCTGCCCGCCGCGCCGAGCGGGCCGATCCTCCTGTCGGCCACGGCCGCCGCCGGCGCTTCGGCGCACGCCGTGCGCGAAGGGCCGTGCACGTGGGAGCCGGTCCTCGTCGTGCCCGTGGGCATCGCGGGCGAAGTCGTCGACGACCGCGGCGCACCGGTCGGCGGCGTGGCGGTGCGTGCGACGGCGCACGGACGCAAGGCCGCGCCGACGATCGCGACCACCGGCGAGTCGGGCGCGTTCGCCTTCCCGGACGCCGGGGAAGGTCCGTACACGATCGCGGTCGCGCACCCCGGGCCGTGGTCGGGCACGCTCACGGCGCGGCGCGGCGTGCGCGCCGGAGACGGCAGGGTGACCCTCGTCGTGCCGCGCGCGCTGCTCGGGTCGGGTGCGCTGTGCGGCAGGATCGTCGACCGCGACGGCGCGCCGGTCGCGGCGAAGATCGCGGTCGGGCATCACCGCGCAGGCCTGGCGTTCGCGGTCAGCGATCCCACGACCGGCCGCTTCCGCGTCGGCCCGCTGCCGGCACTGTCCGCGGCGTGGTACGTGCTCGTCGAGGACGAGGCGAAGCGGACCGCAGTGCGCGACGGTCTCGCGGTGGGTGAGTCCGGCGACGTCGACCTCGGCGACCTCGTCGTCGAGCCGCCCGGACGGCTGAAGGTGACGGTGGAGACCGAACCCGGTGCGACGATCGCACCCGGCGCGGCATACGTGCGCTTCACGCGGCCGTCGGGCTTCGTCGGCCAGAGCTTCCCCCTGGTGGACGGCAAGGCCGTGTCGCGTCCGCTGCCGCCCGGACCCTGGCGCGTCCACGTGGTCGGCTCGGAGGTCGCGCAGGCGCCGCACGCGGTCGAGCTGTCCGCCGGGCGCACGGTCGAGGTGACCCTGCGCGGCTTCCCCGCGTACCCGCGCCGGTTCCGGTTCTCCCACCGCGACGAGGACGACCTGATCCGCATCGGCCTGTTCTGGCACGACGCGGCCGGGAACGTGCTGTGCGCCGACCTCGTCGCCTGGCCGATGGCGGCGAGTGCCGGCGTCACGCAGGCGTTCGCGCCCGGCAGCTACCGGGTCGTGGCGCTCAGCCACACGGGCCGGCGCGGCGAGGCGGCGTTCACCGTGGGGCCGGGCGCCGACGTCGCGCCGGTCGAGGTCGAGATGCGCTGAGTCCTGCCGGCCAGGATTCGGCACGCGGCGCGTACGAGACGATCGTCGCCGACGGCATCGACGACGACGGGGACATGCCGATCGGCTGACCGCCGCCCGCGCGTGCGCGCGCGGCGACCGCGCGGCCTCCCGCGGCACGGGCGATGCAATGGACTCGCCCCGCGCTTTGCGTTCTCCTACGCCGCGCATGAAGCCCTACCCCGAGGTC
>DATGPD010000272.1:0-2224 GCA_035305285.1 Planctomycetota bacterium | reverse complement strand
CAAGGACCTGCACCACGAGATCGAGCTGGTGGTGGCGATCGGCAAGGGCGGCCGCGACATCGGTGTCGCCGATGCGGTCAAGCACATCTACGGCTACGCGGTCGGCCTCGACATGACGCGGCGCGACCTGCAGGGCGACATGAAGAAGCAGGGCCGGCCGTGGTGCATCGGCAAGGCCTTCGACCAGTCCGCCCCGATCGGCCCGATCACGCCGATCGAGCGCTGCGGCGAGATCACGAAGGGCGCGATCTCGCTCAGCGTCAACGGCGCACCGCGCCAGTCGAGCGACGTGTCGATGCTGATCTGGAGCGTCGCCGAGGTCATCGCGCACCTGTCGGCGGCCTGGGAACTCGCCCCCGGAGACCTGGTCATGACCGGCACGCCCGAAGGCGTGGCCGCGGTCGTTCGCGGCGACCGGATGCACGGCGAGATCGCCGGGCTGGGGACGCTGGACGTGGCCTTGCGTTGAACGAGGCGCGCGCGGCGCCGGTCCGGTGACGCCGTCGGCGGTCATGACGCTGACCGAGCCGGCACGCGAGGTGCCGGTACACGGTGAGTTCGACGTCGTCGTGCTGGGCGGCGGCCCGGCCGGCATCGCGGCCGCCGCAGCCTCCGCACGCAGCGGCGCGCGCACGCTGCTGGTCGAGCGCTACGGCTTCCTCGGCGGCATGGGCACGGCCGCCGGCGTCACCAATTTCTGCGGCCTGCATGCGAACGTGCGCGGCGAGATCCGGCGCGTGGTGCACGGCATCGCCGACGAACTGCTCGCGCGCATCGAGCGCCTCGACGGCCTGAACGCGCCACACCTCGTGCTCGGGCGCATCCACGCGCAGGCCTACGACATGCCGGCCTACAAGTGCGCGGCCGACGAACTGCTCGCTGCCGCCGGCGCGTCGGTGCTGTTCCATGCGATCGGAGCGGGCGTCGCGCGTCACGAGTCGGGCGACATCGACGCGCTGTTCGTCGAGACGAAGTCGGGCCGGCGGGCGATCCGCGCGCAGCGCTTCGTCGACTGCTCCGGCGACGGCGACCTCGCGCATCGTGCCGGCGTCGCGATGGAGCACGGCGACGGCCGCGGCGGCGCGCTGTACCCGACGCTGATGTTCCGCGTCGGCGGCGTCGACCCGGCGCGCGCCGGCGACGCCTGGCGGACGATTCCGGCACTGATGGACGAGGCCGCGCAGCGCGGCGAGTTCGCGTTTCCGCGCCGCGGCGCGATCGTGCGCCCGCAGAAGAACCCCACCGAGTGGCGCGTCAACGTCACGCAGCTGAAGAACGCCGACGGCCTGGCGGTCGACGGCACCGACGCCGATGCGCTGTCGGCGGCCGAAGCCGAAGGCCGGCGGCAGGTCGTCGAGTACCTGGCCTTCCTGCGCGCGCGGGTGCTCGGCTTCGAGCGCGCCTACCTGCTCGACATCGCCACGCAGCTGGGCATCCGCGAGACGCGGCGCATGGTCGGCGAGTACGTGCTGACGCGCGACGACATCGTCGGCTGCGCCGACTTCGACGACGCGATCGGCGTCAACGGCTGGCCGCTCGAGATGCACGTCGCGGGCGACGTGCAGTGGGCGTGGCCGCCCGATGGCTCGCGCGGCTACAACCAGCTGCCGTGGCGGATGCTGCTGCCGCGTCGCAATCGGCCCGGCGTACCGGGCAACCTGCTGGTCGCGGGACGCTGCGCGTCGATGACCCACGAGGGCCAGTCGGCCGCGCGCGTCAGCGGCGCCTGCTTCGTGATGGGCGAGGCTGCGGGGAACGCCGCCGCGATGTCGCTGTCGCTCGGCGTCGCGGTGCACGCGCTCGACGCCACGACGCTGCGCGCGAAGCTGGCGCGGGACGGCGTGTTCCTCGGCGAGCCCGCGCGCTGAACGCTGACGCGCAGGGCACGGCGACGCGGCGGGCGCCGGGCACTGCGACGCGGCGGGCGCAGGACACGGCAAGCCGCCGGGCGACGGCCGCGCCTCGCGCCCTGTTGCGTCCGGCACCACGTCGCGCCGTTCCGCAGCCGCCGCAGAGCCACCGCGATGCGCCGAAAAGCCGCCAGACACCTCCGCGCGGCGGCGCCGTCCGGCCTTTCGCGGTCGCCGACGGTATCCTTGCGCGCATGGTGTGCATGCAGCCCGCGTCCGTCGTCGCCGACTGGGTCTTCGGCTACGGCTCGCTCATCTGGAACCCCGAGATCGACTACGAGCACGCCGAGGTCGCGCGCGTGCACGGCTACCAC
>DATGPD010000271.1:0-3544 GCA_035305285.1 Planctomycetota bacterium | reverse complement strand
TCGCCACGACCGGGACGCCCGCTTCGATGGCCTCGGCGCAGTCCGCGAACCACTCCTTCAGCGCCTCGCGCTTGAAGCGCGTCCCATTCCCTCAGGCGCTCGAAGTCGACGCCGTAGAGATCGCGGCACACGACGTCGAGCATCGCCCGCACCGGCTCGACGAACTCACGCAGGTCCTGGACGTGAGGGCACCACGCCGTGGTGCTGCGCCAGGTTGCGCGCTTGATGAAGCGAGCCGAGCCGCCCGAGGTTCGGGATGCTCTTCTGCGTCTTAGCCTTGGCTACCTGGTCGGCCAGGTCCCGGAGCCGATGCCAAGACGTCGTGTTCTTCCCCTGCTCGGCCTGCTCCTGCGCGCTTCCGTGGTCGTGCACGATGGCGTTGAAGGCGAGCTCGACGCAGGGGTCCAGCCCCAGGAGCCCCTTCATGAGCAAGAACGGCGTATCCGCGGCCGGTTCTCTCCGCGCCTCTTCGAAGAACTACCGGATCAGCACGAGTTGGCGGTGCGTCATCGAATCGCTCTCTCGTCTACCCCGACCGAGGTTCGCCTACCGAGGCCACCGAGCAGCTCGCTCAACAGCGCTCGCACGTTCGCCGGTTCGCTTGCCGGCGAGGCCCCGACGCCATCGCATCGAACCGGCGGCGCCTCCGCGCCGAAGCGCGTCTCCCTGAGCATCCTACGCGCTGCGTCCTCGTCGTCCTGCGTGATGAACGCGAAGCGCCCGTGCTTGACGAGCCACGCGAAGAGCCCCGGCGCGTTCCGCGTCGCGTAGCCGAGCGCGTGCTCGGCCAGCGCCACGAACTCCAGCTCACCGCGCTCGCCCGCGGGCGCGAGTCCCGCTGCGATCGCCTCGGAGTGCAAGACGAGCAGGCGCTCGGTGCTCCGCAGGTCCTCGTCGACCACGTGCGCGAGCGACGGCCGACCCGTCGCAGGCGTTGCGTCGGCCCTCCGCCGGTGATGGAGGTGCTCGACTCGTGCGCCGGGCTGATCGCGTCCGCGCCGGCGCTGTGCGCGTTCCTCGACCACTACTGGCTGTCGGGCGAGCCGCGCAAGGGTGAGCGGCAGCACTGTTTCTTCTTCGGCAGCCTGCCGGGTACGACCGCGCTGGTGCGCCAGCATCCCGCCGGATGGAACGCGGCCGTGCTGATGAACGCGCGGCGGCCGTACGACTTCGAGCGCGACAACCAGGCGCTGCTGGAGGCGGTCGACGCCGCACTCGCCGACGCGCGATAGGCGTCCGCTTGCAAGCCGTGCGCCGCGCGGACCGCGCGGGCCCGCGTATGCTGCGGCCATGGATGCATACACGCGGCGGACCTTCCTCTGCCATGCGATGCTCGGCGCAGCGGGCGCTGCCGGGCGCGACGCGCACGGGTGGCGCGCCGTCCGGCACCCGCCTCGATGTCGAACGGCGGCGCTTCGGCGGCACCGACATGGACGTCTCGGTGCTCGGCTTCGGCGGCTCGGAGATCGGCTACGCGCGCACCGAGCAGGAAGTGGTCGACCGGCTGTTGAACCGCGCGCTCGACGCCGGGCTCAACGTGATCGACACCGCGGAGTGCTACGTCGACTCCGAGGTCGCGATCGGGCGCGCGGTCAGCGGACGGCGCAAGGACTACTGGCTGTTCACCAAGGTCGGGCACTGGCCGTCGGAGGACGGCTGGACGGCGAAGGGCATCACGCGCTGCATCGAGCGCAGTCTGGAGCGCCTGCGCACCGACCACCTCGACCTCGTGCAGCTGCACTCGTGCGGCCTCGACGTACTGCGCCGCGGCGAGGTGATCGAGGCACTGGAGAAGGCGAGGGAAGCCGGCAAGACGCGCTACATCGGCTACAGCGGCGACCGCGAGGAAGCGTTGTTCGCGATCGAGAGCGGCCGGTTCGACGCGCTGCAGACGTCGATCAACGTGTTCGACCAGCAGGCGATCGACCTGCTGCTGCCCAGGGCGCGCGAGAAGAACCTCGGCGTGATCTGCAAGCGTCCGATCGGCAACGCGGTGTGGCGGCACGAAGAGGAGCCCAAGGACGGCTACGTCGCCGACTACTGGCGGCGGATGCGCGAACTCGACTACGACTTCTGCAAGGGCGACCGGCGCACCGACCGCGGTCCCGAAGGCGCAGCCGGGGTCGCGCTGCGCTTCACCGTCTCGCTGCCCGGAGTGCACACCGCGATCGTGGGCACCACCAACCCCGACCGCTTCGCGCAGAACGCGAAGCTGCTCGCCGCCGGCCCGCTGCCCGAAGAGCAGATGGCCACGATCCGCGCGCGCTGGAAGGAAGTTGCGCGCGACGACTGGGTCGGCCGGACCTAGAGGCGCCGTCACCGTGCGGGCCGAGGGACGCCGTGCGCGTCGGTGCCGACGCACGGTCCGCGCGTCCGCCGGTCCACGCGCAATGTGCCGCCGTCGTTTCGCCGCTGCCGTGCGGGGTGCAACGCAGCACCGAAACCGGGCGCCCCGGCGGTTGCCGCACCTCGCGACGCGCGGCAGCATGCCGGGCGCTCGCAGGCCAACCCTCGGAGCAGAACCATGCGTCACTCCTTCCTCCTCGTCTCGCTCGTTTCCCTGCCGCTCGCCGCGCAGTCGCACGTCATCCCGCACGCACTGACCAACGCACCGGGCAGCTCTTCGACCAACTTCCCGCTCGGGAACTCGACGCCCGGGCGCGTGCAGTACATCTACGACAATCACGAGGTCGGGCTGACCGTGCCCGTGACCCTGCGTTCGCTCGAGATCCGCGCGCTGTTCTCGGCGTCCAACGTCGCGAAGAGCAACATCGACCTCGAGATCTCGTTGGGCGCCACGCCGACGCCCGCCGCGGCGGCGACCACCTCGTTCGCCAACAACCGCGGACCGAACCACGCCGTGGTCTACGCGCGCCGCCTGACCAACCTGCCGCCGACGACGCCGAGCTTCCCGGGCCAGTACTCCGGCCCCCTCCCGTTCGACGCCCCGGTGCTCTACGCGCCGACCGGGAACGCGCTGCTGGTCGAGTACGACGTCGCGTCGCAGCCGTCCGGCACGTGGCCGATGGACACCCCGTTCACCGGGGCCGGCCCGCACACGTCCATCGGCAGCGGCTGCGGCGGACTGACCGCCTCGAGCACGGGCGGCCTGATCGGGAACACGCTGACCTTCTCGCTGACCGGCGGCATCGTGGGCAACCCCGCGGTGATGTTGCTCGGCGACCTGGAGCTTCCGGCGCCGTTGCCGCTGCCGACTCCCGGGTGCCTCCTGTACCAGAACGCGCTCGTCACCCTGAGCACGTCGATCGCATCGCCGACGTCGGTCGTGATCCCCTTGCCCAACGTGCGACCGCTGCGCGGCTTCGTCGCCTACGGCCAGTTCGGGTCGATCGACGCCGGCATGAACCTCATCGCGAGCAACTCCCGGCGCGTGGTGATCGCCGGCCTCTACGACGTCGCGCGCGTCTACAACAACAGCAGCAACACGTCGCCCACCGGGACGGTGCAGCAGAACGTCGGGATCGTCACGCGCTTCGGCCTGTGATCGCGGCCGCGGCGGCGGACGCGCGCCGCCGCGCCGTCC
>DATGPD010000270.1:0-3449 GCA_035305285.1 Planctomycetota bacterium | reverse complement strand
CACCGTGTCGAAGACCCGGAAGCCGGCACCCGTGACCGCCTCGCCGACGTCCACCAGCTCCATGCCATAGCGGACGTCCGGCTTGTCCGACCCGAAGCGGTCGATCGCCTCGCGGTACGTGAGCACCGGGAACGGCACTCGCGCGATGGGCCGCTCGGGCACGACGGCGCGGGTCACCGTGATGGCCATCGCCTCCACCCACGCCATGACGTCCTGCTCGGTCACGAAGCTCATCTCGAGGTCGAGCTGGGTGAACTCGGGTTGACGGTCACCCCGCAGGTCCTCGTCTCGGAAGCAGCGCGCGATCTGGAAGTAGCGGTCGATGCCCGCGACCATCAGGAGCTGCTTGAAGATCTGCGGGCTCTGCGGGAGCGCGTAGAACTGGCCCGGGTGCACGCGGCTCGGCACCAGATAGTCGCGCGCTCCCTCCGGCGTGCTCTTGGTGAGGATCGGGGTCTCGACCTCGACGAATCCGTGCCGGGCGAAGTAGTTGCGCGTCGCGGTCAGGAAGCGCGCGCGCGCCTCCAGTGCGCGCGCCAGCGGCCGGCGGCGGATGTCGAGGTAGCGGTACTTCATCCGCAGCTCCTCGTTGGCCTCGGGCACGTCGAGGATCTCGAACGGCGGCGGCTCGGCCTCGCTCAGCACGATGAGCGACCGCGCCTGCACCTCGATCTCGCCGGTCTCCCGGTTCGGGTTCGGACTCTCGCGGCGCACGACCGTCCCGGTCACCGACACGACGTCCTCCGCGCCGAGCCGCTTGCTGCGTTCGAACAGCTCGGCCGACGCGCCGCCCTTCTCGGTGTCGAAGGTCACCTGCGTGACCCCGTAGCGGTCGCGCAGATCGACGAACACGATCGCGCCGTGGTGGCGGCGGTTCTCGACCCAGCCGTTGAGGGTGACGGTCGACCCGATGTGCGCGGCGCGCAGCTCGCCGCAGGTGTGCGTGCGTTTCCAGGATGCCATGAAGGGAGCGCGCTCTTGTACGCGCGCCCCCGGGGCGCGGACACGGCAAACTGCGCTCCCGGCCGCGCACCCGACGCAACGGCAGCGCCCCCCCGCCGAGCGCGAGCGCCGTGCACGCCCGCGGTCCTGGAGCACAGGCGACGTGCCTTCGACCCGCGGCCCCCGGCGAAGGTCCGGAAGGCGCGGGCGCGCGTGTCCGGACGCCCGACGCGCCGCTGCGCGCGCCCGGCACCGCGTGCCCGCCCCACGCCGCGCACGGAGCCGGCTTCGGCGGCACGCGCACGCGAGGACGCAGGAGCACGCTGGCGCCGAACCCGCGGCTGCGGCACGCGGTGGCCGCAACTCCCGACGCGCGTAGACTCCGCCGCGCATGGCCGGCCCCGAGCGCAACGGCGCACAGCTCGACGTCGAGAAGGGCGGCGACGGCACGCTGACCCTGGTCCTGCGCGGTCGCCTCGCCGCCGAGAGCATCGCGCGCGTCTGGGAACGCGGCCGCCGTGCCCTGCGCCAGCGGCCGGGCGCGCGCGTGCAGGTCGACGCGTCCGGAGTGACCTACTGCGACGGTGCGGGTGCGGCGATGCTGGTCGACTTCGACCGCACGTGCGCGCGCACCGGAGGCCGGCTGGAGCTGCGCGACTTCCCCGAGGCGTTCCAGCCGATCCTCGACCTCGTCCGGCCCGAGCTGAGGGAACCGCCCGCAGCCGAGCCCTGCCCGCCGTGGGAGAGCGTCGCGACCTTCGTCGGCCGGCGCACGGTGGAGCTCCTGCGCGACGCGCGGAGCCTGGTCGGGTTCGTCGGCGAGGTGACCGTCGCGATGCTGCACGCGATCCTGTTCCCGCACCGCGTGCGCTGGCGCGACGTCCTGCGCGCGATGCAGACGACCGGGGTCGACGCCTTCCCGGTGGTCATGCTGGTGTCCGCGCTGCTCGGACTGATCCTCAGCTACCAGTCGGCCGACATCCTGCACCGGTTCGGGGCCGACGTGTTCCTGCCCTTCGGGCTGGCGCTGTCGATCGTGCGCGAGCTGGGCCCGCTGATGACCGCGATCGTGCTCACCGCGCGCTCCGGCTCCGCGTTCGCCGCCGAGATCGGCACGATGAAGGTGAACGAGGAGGTCGACGCGCTCTCCACGATGGGGCTCGACCCCACGCGGTTCCTGGTCACGCCGCGCCTGATCGCCGCGGTCCTGGTCACCCCGGTCCTGACCGTGTTCGCCAACCTGGCCGGCCTGGTCGGCGGGACGATCGTCGGCACCCTGCAGCTCGGGCTGCCCCTGGTCACCTGCATCAACGAGATGCGCAAGGCGCTCGACCTCACCGACCTGTTCGGCGGTCTGTTCAAGGCGCTCGTGTTCGGCACCCTGGTCGCGGCGATCGGTTGCCATCGCGGCATGCAGACCTCGGGCGGCGCGGTCGGCGTCGGCGCGGCGACGACCAGCGCGGTGGTCAGCGGGATCGTGCTCATCGCGCTGGCCGACGCCGTGCTCGCGGTCGTCTACTACCACCTCGGCCTGTGAGCGATCCGCAGTCTCCGGTCGTCGTCGTCGAGGACCTCACCAGCGGCTACGGCAGCAAGGTGATCGTCGAGCACGTCTCGTTCACCGTGCGGCGCGGCGAGGTCTTCGGGATCCTGGGCGGCTCGGGCTCGGGCAAGAGCACGGTGTTGAAGAACATCGTCGGCCTGCTGCCGCCGCTCGGCGGCCGGATCCTGATCGAGGGGCAGGACCCCTACGCCCTGTCGCACCGCAAGCGGCGCGAACTGCTGCGCGGGATCGGCGTGCTGTACCAGCAGGGCGCGTTGTTCGGGTCGATGACACTCGCCGAGAACGTCGAGCTGCCCCTGCACGAGCACACCGCGCTCAAGCGCCACGCGCGGCGCGCGGTCGCCGCGGCCAAGCTGCACGCGGTCGGGCTCGCCGGCTACGAGGACTACTACCCGGACGAGATCAGCGGCGGGATGCGCAAGCGCGCCGCGCTCGCGCGCGCGATGGCACTCGATCCGCACCTGCTCCTGCTCGACGAGCCGTCCGCCGGCCTCGACCCGATCACGTCGGCCGAGATGGACAAGCTGATCCTGCGCCTGTCCAGCGTGCTCTCGATCACGTTCATCGTCGTCACGCACGAGCTGGCGAGCATCCTCGCGATCGTCGACCGCGCGGTGATGCTCGACAAGGAAGCCCGGGGCATCGTCGCCGCGGGCACGCTGCCGGAGCTGCGCGCGCGCACCGATCTGCCGTTCGTGCGCCGGTTCTTCGCGCGCGCGACCCCGGAGGGCGGCGACGGGGACGCGGGCGCGTAGCGCCACGCGGCGTCGGCATCGCCGTAATCCGGAGCGCGCGGAGTCCGCGGGCTCTCACCCACCGCGCGCGTCGCGCACCCTCGATCGATGCGCGACCGGCGCGCGTCGTGCCGCTACCATGCCGCCGTCGTGTCCCTCCGCGCCGCATCCTCCCCGGCTCGCACGTGCGTACCCAGACCAGCTACCTG
>DATGPD010000269.1:0-4348 GCA_035305285.1 Planctomycetota bacterium | reverse complement strand
CGCCTCCGAGGTCACGCGCGTGGCGCGCGAGGTCGGCACCGAGGGCAAGCTCGGCGGTCAGGCGATGGTACCCGGGGTGGCGGGCACGTGGAAGGACCTGACCGACAACGTCAACGTGATGGCCGCCAACCTCACCGAGCAGGTGCGCGGCATCGTGAAGATCGTCACCGCGGTGGCGGACGGCGACCTCAAGCAGAACCTGACGGTCAAGGCCAAGGGTGAGGTCGCGGCGCTAGCCGAGACGATCAACAACATGACCGAGACGCTCGCCACGCTCGCGCAGCAGGTGACCAGCGTCGCGCGCGAGGTCGGCGTCGAAGGGCGGCTCGGCGGCCAGGCCTACGTGCCGGGCGCGGCCGGCACGTGGAAGGACCTCACCTACAACGTGAACCTGCTCGCCGCCAACCTGACCACGCAGGTGCGCTCGATCGCCGAGGTCGCGACCGCGGTGACCCAGGGCGACCTGACCCGCTCGATCCAGGTCGACGCCCGCGGCGAGGTCGCGGAGTTGAAGGACAACATCAACACGATGATCCGCAACCTGCGGCTGACCACCGAGCGGAACACCGAGCAGGACTGGCTGAAGACCAACCTGGCGCGCTTCACCAGCATGCTGCAGGGGCAGCGTGACCTCGCCAAGGTGGGCAGCATGCTGCTGTCCGAGCTGGCGCCGCTGGTCAACGCGCAGCAGGGCGTGATCTACCAGCTCGAAGGCGACGAGCGGCCGCGCCTCAAGCTGCTGTCGACCTACGCCGACGACGGCGGCGAGGGCTTCGCCCGCTACCTGCGCCTCGGCGAGACCCTCATCGGCCAGTGTGCGCTCGACAAGGAGCGCATCCTGGTGACCGACGTGCCGCCGGACGCCGTGCCGATCCGCACCGGCCTGCTGTCGACCCCGCCGCGCAGCATCATCGTCCTGCCGGTGCTGTTCGAAGGCCGGGTCAAGGCGGTCATCGAGCTGGGTTCGATCAGCCCGTTCACCCAGCTACAGCAGACCTTCCTCGAACAGTTGACCGCGAGCATCGGCATCGTGCTCAACAGCATCGAGGCCACGATGCAGACCGAGGGCCTGCTGCAGCAGTCGCAGCAGCTCGCCGCCGAGTTGCAGGCGCAGCAGCGCGAGCTGCAGCAGACCAACGAACAGCTCGCGCAGAAGGCGCAGCAGCTCGCCGAGCGCAACGTCGAGGTCGAGCGCAAGAACCAGGAGATCGAGCAGGCGCGGCGCGCGCTGGAGGAGAAGGCCGCCGAGCTGGCGCTGACCTCCAAGTACAAGTCCGAGTTCCTCGCCAACATGTCGCACGAGCTGCGCACCCCGCTCAACAGCATCCTGATCCTCGGCCAGCAGCTCGCCGAGAACCCGGAGGGGAACCTGACGCCGAAGCAGATCGATTTCGCGCGCACGATCCACAGCGCGGGGACCGACCTGCTCAACCTGATCAGCGACATCCTCGACCTGTCGAAGATCGAGTCGGGCACGGTGACCGTCGACGTCGAAGAAGTGCAGTTCGCGCTGCTCGTCGAGACCGTCGGCCGCATGTTCCGGCACGAGGCGGAGAACCGGCAGCTCAGCTTCGAGATCAGTGTCGACCAGCGTCTGGCGCACTCGATCTACACCGACCAGAAGCGCCTGCAACAGGTGCTCAAGAACCTGCTGTCGAACGCGTTCAAGTTCACCTCACAGGGTGGCGTGCGGCTCGACATCGCGCCGGCGACCAGCGGCTGGAACCCCGAGCACCCCGTGCTGCAGTCGGCCGGCAAGGTGGTCGCGTTCGCGGTCAGCGACACCGGGATCGGCATCCCGCTCGACAAGCAGAAGATCGTGTTCGAGGCGTTCCAGCAGGCCGACGCGAGCACGAGCCGCAAGTACGGCGGCACCGGCCTGGGCCTGGCGATCAGCCGCGAGCTGGCGCACCTGCTCGGCGGCGAGATCCAGCTGCGCAGCACGCCGGGCGAAGGCAGCACGTTCACCCTCTACGTACCACTGGTGCTCGGCACGAGCACGGCGCAACTGATCGCGTCGCCGCGCGACCCGCGCGAACGCGGCGGGCCATCGCACCCGCTGGTCCGCTTGAGCGAGCGGGTCGTCGAGCAGGTCGCCGACGACCGCGCCGAGCTGCAGCCGGGCGACTCGGTCCTGCTGATCGTCGAGGACGACCCGCACTACGCGCGCTTGATGAGCGACATCGCGCGCGAGCGCGGCTTCAAGGTGCTGGTCGCGATGCGCGGCACCGAGGCGCTCGAACTGGTCAAGGAGTACCGGCCGAGCGCGATCTCGCTCGATCTGTTCCTGCCCGACATGCTGGGCTGGAGCGTGCTCAGCAAGCTGAAGCGCGACCCAGCGACCCGGCACATCCCGGTGCAGATCGTCACCGTCGACGAGGAACGCCAGCACGGCCTGGCGCGCGGCGCGTTCGCGTTCGTCACCAAGCCGGCCACGACCGAGGGGTTGGTCGACGCGGTGACCCGGATCAAGCGCTACGCGGAGCCGCGCCGGCGCCAGCTCCTGATCATCGAGGACGACCCGGCCGAGCAGCGCAGCATCCATGCGCTGCTCGACGGCGACGACGTCGACGTCGCGATCGCCGCAACCGGCGACGACGCGCTCGCGGCGCTGCGCGAGCGCGAGTTCGACTGCGCGGTGCTCGACCTGCGCCTGCCGGACATGTCTGGGTTCGAGCTGCTCGAGCAGTTGCGCGACGACGACCGCCTGCGCGACCTGCCGGTGGTCGTATTCACCGGCAAGGAACTGTCGGCGGACGAGCAGGCGTGGCTCAACACGCTCGCGCGCAGCGTGGTCATCAAGGGCGTCGAGTCGCCCGAGCGCCTGCTCGACGAGACCGCGCTGTTCCTGCACCGCGTGGTCGCCGACTTGCCCGAGCACAAGCAGGCGATGCTGCACCGGCTGCACAGCTCGGACGAGGACCTCGTCGGCCGGCTGGTGCTCGTGGTCGACGACGACGTGCGCAACATCTTCGCGCTCAGCACCGTGCTCGAGCGACGGGGGATGCGGGTGCTGAGCGCGAACACCGGACGCGAGGCGATCGCCACGCTGGAGTCCACCCCCGACGTCGCGATCGTGTTGATGGACATCATGATGCCCGAGATGGACGGCTACGAGACAATGCGCGTGATCCGGCAGAACCCTGCCTTCCGCCGCCTGCCGATCGTGGCGCTGACCGCCAAGGCGATGAAGGGCGACCGCGAGAAGTGCCTGGCCGCCGGCGCGTCCGACTACCTCGCCAAGCCGGTCGACACCGAACAGCTCCTGTCCGCCATGCGGATGTGGCTGCACCGTTAGCAAGAGCGGCGGAGAAAAGGGAGTGGTGATATCACGCCTGAACGATGGGCGCGCGCGGCGCGGCGACGGCGCACGATCGGCTCGGAACCCGTGCGCCGTCGGGGCGCGCGGCATGGCTTCGAGTCCCCCCTGGCCTGGCGCGCGTCGCGGCGGTGAACGGCGATGAGCAAGGATCCGGTCAACATCCTGCTCGTCGACGACCAGCCGGCGAAGCTGCTGAGCTACGAGGTGATCCTCAGCGAGCTGGGCGAGAACCTGATCAAGGCATCGTCCGGCAACGAGGCGCTCAACCACCTGCTGCGCACCGAGGTCGCGGTCGTCCTGGTCGACGTGTGCATGCCGGGCCTCGACGGGTTCGAGCTCGCCAAGATGATCAGCGAGCACCCGCGCCTGCAGAACACCGCGATCATCCTGATCTCGGCGGTGTTCATGAGCGACCTCGACCGCCTGAAGGGCTACCACTCCGGCGCGGTCGACTACGTGCCGGTGCCCATCATCCCCGAGGTGCTGCGCGCCAAGGTGCGCGTGTTCGCCGAGCTGTACCGGGTGACCAAGCAGCTACGCGAGCTGAATGCCGAGCTGGAGCGCCGCGTCGAACAACGCACCGCCGCGCTCGAGGCGTCCACCGCCGAACTGCGGCGCAGCGAGGAGCTGTTCCGGCTGGTCACCGAGACCATCCCGTCGATGGTGTGGATCGCGACCCCGGAGGGCCACATCAGCTACGCCAACCGGCGGTGGCACGAGTACTCCGGCCTGCCGGCCACCGGCGACGGGCTGCGCTGGCCGGACGAGCACGTGCACCCCGACGACCAGGCCCGCTGGCGGTCGCTGTGGACGACGACCGAACCCGAGCAGAGGTCGGTCGAGATCGAGGTCCGCAAGCGCCGGCACGACGGCGTCTACCGCTGGTTCCTGGTCCGCGCGGTGCCGCGGCGCGCGGCCGACGGGCGCGTCGTCGCCTGGTTCGGGGTGAGCACCGACATCCAGGAGAAGAAGGCGATGGAGGAGCGGCTGCGCGACGCGGACCGGCGCAAGGACGAGTTCCTCGCC
>DATGPD010000268.1:0-2748 GCA_035305285.1 Planctomycetota bacterium | reverse complement strand
GCGCAGCTCGTCGATCGCGCGCCGGTGCCGGTCGGTCGCCGCCTCGGCGGAGGCGACGGCGAGCGCGCGCAGCTTGCCGCGCACGTCGCCGGCCGCGTCGACGCTCGCGCGCACCCGCTGCACGAACGCATGCTGCGGCTCCGTCGCGTCCCTCCCGCGGGTCGGCTCGGGCCACCACCACCACGCCGCTCCGAGGGCGGCGACGACCGCCGTGACCGCCGCCCACGCCCATGGACCGAACCGGAGCCGCGCGCGCCGCCCGTCGCCCCTCTCCAGGGCGCGCTCGTCGACATGCGGCGGCTCCGCCCGACGCACCCGCTCCAGGTCGGCGAGCAGCTCGGCCGGCGTCTGGTAGCGCGCCTTCGGCTCCTTCTGGAGCAGCTTGCGGATCACCAGATCGAGCCCGGGGCTGATCCCCGGATTGATCGTCCTCGGGCTCGGCGCCCGCCGGTGGATCACGTCGTGGATCACGTTCCCCACCGTGCTGCCCGGGAAGGGCGGCTGCCCGGTGCACATGTGGAACATGGTCGCACCGAGCGAGTACAGGTCGGAGCGCACGTCGACCTTGGAGGGATCGCGCGCCTGCTCGGGGCTGATGTACTGCGGTGTGCCGACCGTCGCGCCGTCCTGCGTCAGGCTCGCGTCCTCCGGCGCCTTCGCCAGGCCCATGTCGGTGAGCTTGGCGCGCCCGCTCGCGTCGATCAGGATGTTGCCGGGCTTGACGTCGCGGTGGATCACGCCCTTCTGGAACGCGTGGTCGAGCGCGGACGCGACGCGGACCGCGACGTCGAGCACTTGGTGCTCGGGGAACGAACCCCACTCCTTGAGGAGGGCGGCGAGTGAACGCCCCTCCACGAACTCCATCACGAAGAAGTGGTAGCCGCCCTCCTCGCCCAGGTCGTAGCCCGCGACGATGTCGGGGTGGTTGAGCGACGCGACGATGCGCGCCTCGCGGCGCAGCCGCTCGACGAACTTCGTGTTGCGCGCGAGCGACGGCTTCAGGACCTTGAGCGCGACGATGCGATCGAGGCGCTTCTGGCGTGCCTTGAAGACGGTCCCCATCGCCCCGGCGCCGATGCGCTCCAGGATCTCGTAGTCCTTGAACGGCTGGGCGAAGGTCACGGTGCTCGCTGCGGGTCCGGCACGCGCGTCCCGATCGGCGTGGGGCACCGGCTCGATCGGTCCGCGGACCGCAGTCCGGCACGCAGATTCTGCCGGCACCCTGCAACTCGTGCAGCAGGATCTGCCGGCGGCGCGGGTTCACGCGCGCTCGCCGGCCCCGCGCAGGCGACGCGTCCGCCCGCAGTCCGCCGCCGTCGCGGCCGCGTGCTCCGCGCGCGCCCGAGGATGGTCAGGCCTCCTGCCGGTCCTCTTCCGCGCCGTGGCGTTCGCGCTCGCGGGCGTGGCTGCCGTGCGCGCGATCGTGGCCGCCGCGTTCGGCTTCCTGCGAGTACTGGTTCAACCGGTAGTACAACGTGCGGACGCTGACTCCGAGCGCGTCGGCCGCGGCCTGCTTGTGTCCGCCGTACTTGCGGAGGGTCGCTTCGATGAGCCGGCGCTCCGCCTCGGCGATCGTGATCCCGACGTCGAGCTTCACGGCTTCGGCATCGTCCTGCCTGGCCGGCGTCGCCCGCTGCGGCACGTCGGGCAGCGAGTCGGTGCGCACGTAGGTCGGCAGGGAGTCGACGTCGATCACGTCGTTGGCGATCACGTACGCCTGCTGCACGACGTTGCGCAGCTGGCGCACGTTGCCCGGCCACGAGTAGCCGCACATGACCTCCATCGCCGCCGGCGAGATCGACTTGTCGGTGCCGGCCGCGGAGTTCAGCGCGGAAAGGAAGTGGTTGGCGAGGAGGGGCACGTCCACGCGCCGCTCGCGCAGCGGCGGGATCGTGATCGGGAACACGCACAAGCGGTGGAACAGGTCCTCGCGCAGCTTGCCGTCGGCGATCGCCTTGTGGAACGAGCGGTTGGTCGCCGCGATGACGCGCACGTCGACCTGGATCTCGGCGCGACCTCCCACCCGGCGCACGAGACTGGTCTCGAGCGTGCGCAGGAGACGCACCTGCAGGTCGGTCGGCATCTCGGTGACCTCGTCGAGGAACAAGGTTCCGCCGTTCGCCTGCTCGAACACGCCTTCCTTCTGGCCCGTGGCCCCGGTGAACGCGCCGCGCTCGTGGCCGAACAGCTCGCTGTCGATGAGGGTCTCCGGGATCGCGCCGCAGTTCAGCGCGACGTAGGGCTGTCCGGAGCGCTTGCTCAGGTCGTGGACCGCACGCGCGACGAGTTCCTTGCCGGTTCCGCTCTCGCCCTCGATGTAGACGGACAGGTCGGTCGGCGCGACCTTGATGATCAGCTCGCGGATCCGGGCGATCGCCTCCGACTGGCCGAGCAGCCGGTCGACGCCCGACGCGGACCGCAGGTCCGGCTGTTCTCGCCGGCTGCGCCGGCGGATCTTCGCCAGCAAGTCCGCGAGCAGCTGCATGTCGAGCGGCTTCTGGACGAAGTGGATCTCCTGCAGCAGCGCGTCGCGGAACGCGTCGCGGACGCCCGGGGCACCGCTCATCAGGATGACTTCGGGGCGCCGTTCCCGCGGCAGCTCCAGCAGGAGGTCGATCCCGCTGGCACCGGGCAGGACGACGTCGATGAGCACCACGTCGAAGACGGTGCTGCGCAGGGCGTTTCGACCGTCGTTGGCGGTGGTCACGGCGACGGTCGAGAAGCCGTGCTTCTCGACGAACGAGGTCA
>DATGPD010000267.1:0-3873 GCA_035305285.1 Planctomycetota bacterium | reverse complement strand
TCCCGCGCTTGGTCCAGTACGCGCGCCGCCACTCCAGCGCGCGCTCCCACATGCGCCGCTCGGTGAAGATCTGCGCGACGGTCTGCATGGTCTCCGGCTTGGTCGCGTCGACCAGGCTCTCGACCAGCGCGACCGCCTCGGCGTCGCGACCCATGTCCCACAGGATGGCCGCCCGCTCGACCTTCAGGCGGTCGCGCTCGCTGAGCCTGCCGGACCACTGCTGGGCGTCCGATCCGCCGTACACCCGGCTCATCCGTTCGAGCACGTCGAGCGCACCTTCCCAGTCGGCGTTCAGGCGCCGCAGGCCGAGGAGCAGCGGGAACAGGTGCACCTCCTTGCTCGACATCGAGAGCGCCTTCTCCAGCTCGGCCTCGCCCTCCGTCGGCCGGCCGCGGGCGAACTCGGCGGCGGCCATCACCAGGCAGTCGGTGGCCGTGGCGCGCGCGCCGAACTCCTCGGCGAGCTTGGCGTACATGCGCTCCGGGTCCGGCGCGCCCTTGATCGCGCGCAGCAGGTCCTTCCAGCGTTGCTCGCGGTCGGCGAGGCTGCCGGCCTTCTCGATGTCCTCGAGCAGACGGCGCACCGCCTTGGCCTCGCGCCCGATCGACATCTCGATCCGGATCACCCGCGGGCGGATCTGGTCGCGGTACCACTGGTTGCCGCGTTGCTTCTCCAGCTCCTCCTCGAGGAGCGGCAGCGCGGTGTCGAGCATGTGGCGGTCGAGGAACCAGTTGCCCGGGGAGAAGTTGCGGCTGCCGCCGCTCGCGCTGTCGAGGCCGCGGATCATCGCGAACGCCTCCTCCGCCTTGCCCTCGGCATACAGCCAGTTGGCGAGGCTGACGCCGCACTCGAGCTTCTTCCACTGCTCGGTGGTCTCGTCGTACAGGCGGCGCATCATCGCCAGGGCGACGTCGTCCTTGCCGGTGGCCGCCGCGGCTTCGACGACGAGCTCCTTGGCGCGCGCCAGGTACGGCGCACGGGCAACCACCTCCTGCGCCTGCGTGAGGCAGGCGTCGTATTGCTTCTCCTTGCGCAGGCGCTCGGCGAGCTTGAGGCGCACACGGACGTTCTCCGGGTCGGCTTCGACCTTTGCGGTCAGATCGGCGACGGTGAGCTTGTGCTCGCCGAGCTTCTGTTCGACCTTGGTGAGCTCGTGGTTGGCCTCCTCGATGTACCAGTTGTTGGTTGCGGTCGAGCCGGCGACCAGCTTCTCCAGCGTGCGCTTGGCCTCCTTCAGCTCGCCTTCCTCGGCGCACGCCTTGGCGTACTCGAGCTGCAGCCATTCGTCGCCCGCGACCGCGGAGCGCAGGATGCGCAGGATCGGCAGCTTGCGCTTGCCGAGGTCCTGGTTGCGGACGATGCCGAGCAGCTGCCAGGACATGTTGCGGAAGGTGGTCGGGTCGTCGCGCGTCATGCGCTGCAAGACCTCGAGCACGCCTTCGTGGTCGTTGCGGTCCCGATGGATCGACAGGATCGCGTAGTAGTTCTCCGCGACGTTGAACTGTTGCTGCGCCCCGCCCCCGCCGTACCAGTAGTAACCGGTGTGGGTGATCTGTGACTGCGGCGACTCGCCTGGCACGGTCGGCACGAGGCGGGTCGCCGGGATCGCCGTGTCGCCGCCGCTCGCGCGCCGCCGCTGGCGCTTCACGTCGATGATCTCGTTGTGCATGCGGATCGCGCCCTCGGCGTCGCCGGAGCGCAGCAGCAGGGCGGCGACCACCTTGCGCACGTCGAGGTCGTCGGGGAGCAGCTCGAGCGAGGTGCGGTAGATCTGCTCCGCGGTCTTGAAGTCCTTCTCGCCCATGTGGAAGTCGGCGAGCTTGATGACCGCGTCGCGGTAGTCCAGCTCGGCGGAGCGCGTGTCCGCGCTGCCCGTCGCCCGCGCGCGTTGCAGCACCTCGGCGGTCGCCGCCACCTCCGCCTCCAGCGTCCGGCGGACCTCGGCGAGCGCGCCGTGCTCGCGCACCAGCAGCTCGGCCTTCTCGCCGTGACCGTGGTCGCGCAGCACGGCGTGGGCCTCCAGCACCTTGCCTTCGCGCGCGAGCAGCTGGCCGAGGCAGTCGGCGGCGTTGCTCGCGTGGGTGCGGTAGCGGGTCCAGAAGTGCACGAGGGTCGGGTCCTTCTGCGCCTGCAGCGCCTCGGCCAGCGCTGCGTCGAGCAGCGGACGCGCCGCCGCGTCCTGCCCCTCCTCGAACAGGATGCGCCCGGCGTACGCGCGCTCGGCGATCGTCGTCGGCAGCGCGGCGACCGCCTCGACCGCGGCGGCGAGCCCGGCCCCGTCGGCGCGCGCCTTCTGCACGCGGACCAGCTTGCAGGCGACCGCGAGCCGGCTCGGCACCGACTCGGGGAAGCTGAACGCGCTCGGCTTGCGCCAGTCGTCGGTCGGCTTGGTGAGCTGCACGATGCGCTGCAGCTCGGCGTCGTCGATCCGGCGCCGGATCCGGCGCGGCAGGCTGTCGAGCAGCTCCTTGCGCTGCCGGCGGAAGCCCGCTTGGTCGCGCGCCTCGCGTTCGGCGAGCGCCGCCTGTCCGGCCTCGCTGTCCCAGAAGCGCAGCAAGGCCTGGAGCGGCTCGACGCACTCGTCGTAGCGTTTGCCCTCGATCAGGCAGTCGACCAGCATGGTGAGCGCGATGCCGTCGAGCGGGTCGCGCTGCAGGCACGCGCGCAGGCTCGCCTCCATGTCCGCGAGCTTGCCGACCGAGCGCTGGACCATCGCGCGCTCACGCAGTGACGCGGCGTCGTCCGCCGCAGCCAGCTCGGCGATCCGTGCCTCGGCGACGGCGGCGTCCTGCTGCCAGACGCGCACCAGCATCCCTTCGACCATCTCGCGGTACGACCGCCTGGTGTAACCGGGCGGCACGCGCAGCCGCGCCTCGTCGTGGGCGAGGATGTCGCGCAGGAAGGCGGCGAGCTTCTGCGCCGACTTGTCGCGCCAGCCATAGTGGCTGTTGACCGCCTGCAGCAGCGTCTCGTCGGCCGGTCGGCGCCTGGCCTCGGCGACCAGGATCTCGCCCCACTCCTGCGCCAGCCCGCGTTCCTCGAAGTAGTCCTGCGCCGCCTGCAGCCGCTGCTGGCCGAAGGACTGCTGGTAGCCGCCGTACCACCACATCCGGCGGCGTTCCTGCTCCTCCTCGTACTCCTCGCGGCGGTCCTTTTCGGCCTGCTCGCCGCGCAGGCCGAACAGCCGCAGACCGACGCGCACGGCATCGTCGCGCCGGCCTTCCTGGACGTACAGCCTGCCCAGCTCCTGCAGGGCTTCGCGGTGGAACGGCTTGATCGTCAGGGCCTTCTCCAGCGCGGCGATCGCCTCGGTCCGCCGGTTGCGCTTGCCGAGGTCCTGCGCGAGCGCGACGTAGTTGCGCACGTCGCCCGGATTGCGCGCGATCGCGCGCTGGTAGTACTCGATCGCCTCGTCGTGCAGCTCGTACTTCTGGTAGAGCTTCGCGACCTTGCCGCGGTCCCGGATCTGCTCGAAGGTCGCCTTCGCTTCCTTCGCCCGGCCGAGTTCGTACAGCGCCTGCCCGATTCCGGCGAGGTGCGTGTCGCGGTCGGCGTCGGGGAACTTAATCAGCTCCTGGTGCGCCGCGAGCACCCGGTCCCACTCCTCCAGCGCCTCGAGCAGCTCGGCGCGGCGGCTCAGCAGCTCGCGGTTGCGCGGCTGGAAGGCGATCGCCTTGTCGACCATCTCCAGACCGAGCACGTAATCGCCGGTGCGCATGAACAGGTCGCCGAGGAGTTGCGGCGACTCGGGGTCGTACGGGTTCTCCTCGACCTTGGCGCGCAGTTCGTCGATGCGCTTCTCGATCAGGCCCTGTTCCCCGTACAGGTCGAACAGGCGGGAGCGCGCCTGTTCGCGGTCGCGCGCGTCGACCG
>DATGPD010000266.1:0-3646 GCA_035305285.1 Planctomycetota bacterium | reverse complement strand
GGCTCGCCCTCGAACGACAGCACGACGCCGGTCACCGTCGGCGCGCGCTTCCACGCGTGCGCGAGGAACGTGATCGGGTCGAACGCGCCCGACTTGTAGACGACGTAGAACCTCGCCTCGAGCATCTCGGCCTGTCGGCCGATGCGGTTGCCCCGGTCGTCGACCGTGCCGTCGGCGAACCAGCGCAGGCTCGGCGTGGTCTGCGGGTCGTCGGCGAAACTGCCGCGGCCGTCCATGCGCACCAGGCACTGCAGATCGACGAGCTTCGGCTCGTCATTCTGCTCCTGCCAGCCCAGTTCGGTGAAGTACGCGCTGCCCTGCTTCCAGGTGATCTGGAAGTAGGCCGCCTCGGGGTCGTCGGTGCGGTCGCGCCAGCGGTCCCAGTAGCGGAACGGGAAGGCGATCACCGGCTCGCCCGCCTGTGCCGCGTACGGGCTCGTGCCGTAGCGCGCGCGGAACAGGCCGCGCGGCGTCCTGCGCTCGGACGTGGGATCCACGTAGCGCGGCATGGCGAGCACCTGGTCGCCCTCGGTCCAGGTGTAGTGCAGCAGCTCGGTGCCGAGCAGCGCCGTGCCGCCGTAGCGCGGGAATGCGCCGAGCCCGTGGGTCACGAGCTGGTAGTCGCTCTCGGTGACGCCGCCGGCGAGGATCGCGACCGGCACGTGCTCCAACACGTGCACGAGCGCGCCTTCGTCGTGCGCCCGTGCGCGCGTGCCGAGCAGGCCGCGCCCGTTGCGCGCGACCCGTATCGACATGCCGTCCACGCTCTCGTAGGCGATCAGCTCCCCGTCGATCTGCAGGAGCCCGCCGTGGCGCGGGATCTGGTCGGTCACGTTGCCGCGCACCACGACGCCGAACGATTCGACGGTCGCGTCGTTGCGGATGAAGATCTCCTGCGCGTCCTGGGTCAGGTCGGAGTCCAGGATCAGCGACGGGACGCGGTGCGCGACCATCGCGACCTCGTCGACGAGCCCGCGCAGGTCGCGCACGTCGCGCGCGCGCGCGCTGCCGAAGGTCGCCCCCGGCGGGAAGTCGGCCGGCAGCTCGCCGCTCGGGAACTTCACGATGCGGTCGAGCTGACGCGCGTCGCGCGCGTCGTCGCGCTCGCCCGGCCCGGTGAACGCGGCGGTGACCGCCTCCTTCAGGCCGACGAGCTGGAACGGGTAGGGGCCGAGCCGCTCCCTCTCCGGGGCGAGGTTCGGCGGATCGAAGCCGAACCGCCGCGCGACCCAGTTGACCGTGTGCCACTCCCGGCTGCCGCCGGGGCCGGCGGTGCCTTCGACGAGCGCGATGCGGTCGTTGCGCCCGACGCGTCCGCTCAGCGCGCCGTAGTTGCCCCAGTCCAGCTCGACGCGGTGCACGGGCAGGACGGCGACGCCGGCCGACTGCGTGCGGCAGCTCGTGCCCCAGTCGCCGCGGAAGCGGAGCGCGGAGCGGACCTGCCAGATGATGGGGTAGTCGTACTCGATCTGCTCGTTCGAGCCGATCCCGAGCGACTGCTTGCCCTGCGGCGGCGGGTCATAGGTGACGGCCAGCCCGGCGTTGAGGCCGCCGCCGGAGTCGTTGCCCTGGCCGTCGCGCGTCCGGTCCTGGCGCGTGATCGCGAACCGCACCGCGTGCAGCGCGGCGAGGCGCGCGCGCACCACGTGTTGCCCGTCGAAGTAGTCGTAGCGCACCCACTCGGTGCGCGTCTCGTCGCCCTGGTCGTAGAGCTGGATCCACTCCGTCCAGCCGCTGGTCAGCGGGTCGGCCACCCTGCCCTGCACCGGCAGCGACAGCGGCACGACGTAGGTCTGGAGCTGCGGCAGCTCCTGCAGCTTGGTCTGCGTGTTCGCGAGGTACCAGTTGGGGTACCAGTTGCACACGAAGCGGCGCCCCTGCCCGTTGAACCCGAGCTGGTTGTCGGGCGTCACCGTGGGCAGCGACACGGCGCGCTGCACGCCGGTCAGCTTGTTCCCCTGGCGGCGCGCGTAGCGGATGATCTCGACCCCGCCGACCTCCATCCGGTCCATCGACACGCTCCAGTCCATGTGCTCCTGGACGATGAGCGCATAGCCGCCGGAGGTCGGGAAGCCGGCCGCGATCCGGTCGTCGAGCGGCGGCGGCTGGTCGGGATTCGCGACGTTGATCACCGGATCGGCCAGCTCGAGGTCCTCGACCGTGTTCTCCAGCAGGCCGGTGCCCATCGGGATCGGCCGACCCTGGCGGCCCTGCGCCGTGACCGCCGTGCGGCTGTTGACCACACGCGCGACGGTGAACGGCCCGACCCCCTCCGCGAGCCGCGCGCTCCCGGGGTACCAGATCGCGTTGCGGTAGATCGGGATCGAGTAGCCGTACAGCTCGACCGCCGCGCCGTTCTGGTGCTTCGGCGTCGTGTCGGCGCCGAGATCGCCGCCCAGATCCTCGATGCTCTTGGTCGGCCGGCCGCTGCCGTCGACCGGGATCTCCGGCCGGAACTCGGCGGCCTCCATGCGCGCGAGGCGCCCGCCGAACGAGTCCCGGTAGGTGCAGTAGAAGGTCGTCTCGTCCTTGCTGGTGTACTCGAACAGCTCGAGCCCGATGCGCACCACGCCGGCGTCGGGGAAGCCCTCGGTGCTCTCGACCGGGATCGCCAGAAAGCGCGCCGAATCCTCGGTGAACAACCGGCCCGAACGGTCCGGCTGGTACGGCGGCAGCTCCGCGGTCAGGTAGGTGCGGAACTCGGGTTCGCCGCGCGGGACGCCGTCGATCAAGAGCACGAGCTGTCCGGCGCGGTTGCCGCGCACCGACAGGCTGGCGTGGTACCAGACGTTCGCCTGGATCGTGAATCCGTCCTCGCCGACCAGCGGGACCTTCCACTGCCCGGCACACAGCTCGGGTGCGGTCGCGACCGGCCGGCCGTCGGGGTCCGCACCCGCCGCATCGAAGACCTTCAGGTGCAGGTGGCCGTCCTCGATCGTCAGCGCGATGCGGTCGCGGAGCGCCTGGTCGGCGGCGAGGTCGTAGAGCGCCTGCGGCGCGGTGTCCTCGAGGCGGAACCAGAACGCCGCGGCGATCGGCGCGACCCCCGGCTCGACGGTCAGCGGGAACGACGTCTCGTGCGGCGCGCCCGCCGCCGCCTGCCCGGCCGGGCGCGCGCCGCTGTTGGTGATCTCGAACGGCCCCTCCTTGCCGACGTCGCGGCCTTCCGGGTGGAGCGCGCGCGCCATGTCCTCGTGCACCGCAAAGCGCAGGTGCAGCGGCGTCGTCGCGGTCGCCGGCTTGAAGCCCGAACCGTTGCCGTCGCGGCTCGGGAAGCGTGCCTGCCCGAAGCCGAGGTCCGGGTACGCGTCGGCCAGCACGTGCGCGTTGTGCCGCGGCGCCGGCTCGGTGCCGCGGTCCGCACCAAGCGCCGCGCCCACGTTGATCGGATGCGTCGTGAAGAAGGGCGCCCGCCGGTCGAGGCGGAACGCCTCTTCGAAGGTCTCCTGCGTCGCGTGCACGACGTCGAGCGAGCGCGGCGGCACGACGAGCGCGGTGCCCTGCCGCTCGTGTCGCGCCGCGACGTACCCGGCGACCTTGTTGCGCGACGCGGCCGCGCGGTAGGAGACGACCGGGGCCGAGCTGAAGCACAGCGGGAACGTCGCCATCTCGACGGTCCCGTCGCGCCCGGCGAGGACGTTCTGGT
>DATGPD010000265.1:0-3530 GCA_035305285.1 Planctomycetota bacterium | reverse complement strand
GTTCGAGTCCGGGTCCATGCCGTTCGCGCAGGTGCACTACCCGTTCGCGAACAAGGAGTGGTTCGAGCACCACTTCCCGGCGGACTTCATCGTCGAGTACGTCGCGCAGACCCGCGGCTGGTTCTACACGCTGGTCGTGCTCGCGACCGCGCTGTTCGACTGCCCGCCGTTCCGGCACTGCATGTGCCACGGCGTCGTGCTCGACGAGGACGGGCAGAAGCTCAGCAAGCGCAAGCGCAACTATCCCGACCCCGAGGAAGTGTTCGCGACGCACGGCGCCGACGCGATGCGCTGGTTCATGGTGTCGTCGCCGATCCTCAAGGGCCAGGACCTGCAGATCGACAAGGAGGGCAAAAAGATCGGCGAGGTCGTCCGGACGGTCATCAACCCGATCTGGAACGCCTGGTACTTCTTCGCGCTGTACGCCAACACCGACGGGGTGCGCGCCAGGGTGCGCACCGACAGCCGCCAGCTCCTCGACCGCTACATCCTCGCCAAGACGCGCGCGCTGGTCGCCGAGACGACCGCGCAGATGGACGCCTACGACCTGTCTGGCGCCTGCGCGACGATCACGCGCTTCCTCGACGCGCTCAACAACTGGTACATCCGGCGCAGCCGCGAGCGCTTCTGGCGCGGCGGCCGCGACCAGGACAAGCTCGACGCGTACGACACGCTGTTCACCGTCCTGCACGTGCTCACGCGCGTGTGCGCGCCGCTGCTCCCGTTGATCAGCGAGGAGATCTATCGCGGCCTCACCGGCGAGGACAGCGTGCACCTCACCGACTGGCCGAAGGTCGACGAGCTGCCGGCCGACGAGGAGCTGGTACGCGCGATGGACCGCGTGCGCGACGCGTGCTCGGCCGGCCTCGCCCTGCGCGAGGCGCACAAGCTGCGCATCCGCCTGCCGCTGCCGGCGCTGACCGTCGCCGGCGAAGGCGCCGACGCGCTCGCGCCGTACGCGGACCTGCTGGCCGACGAACTCAACGTCAAGCGCGTGCACTTCGCCGCGCAGATCGGCGACTACGGCACCTTCAAGCTGCAGGTGAACGCCAAGGTGCTCGGCCCCAAGCTCGGGCCGGACATGAAGGCCGTGCTGCAGGCGACGCAGACCGGCGACTGGCAGGTGCTCGACGGCGGCCGCGCCCGCGTGGGGCCGCGCGAGCTGGAGTCGGGCGAGTGGGAGCTGCGCCTGCAGGCGAAGCCCGGGGTGGCGAGCGCGGCGCTCTCCAGCAACGACGCCGTCGTCGTGCTCGACACGACGGTGACCGAGGAGCTGCGCGCCGAGGGCATGGCGCGCGACCTCGTGCGCGTCATCCAGCAGGCGCGCAAGGACGCCGGGCTGCACGTCAGCGACCGCATCCTGCTGCACGTCGAGCCCGCGGCGGAGGCCCGCGCCGCGCTGGAAGCGCACCGTGCCTGGATCGCCGAGCAGACCCTGGCCGAGGAGCTGCAGTTCGCGGCGCCGGCGGCGGGGATGCACGTCGCCGAGGGCAAGGTCGAGGCCTTCGCCGTGCGCGTCGGCGTGGCCAAGCGCGCGGGCTGAGCCCGCGCCGGCGCGGGGCGCCGCGGGCTCGACGTTCTGCCGCACGAGCACGAACCCTCGTGCCGGTCGTCGGGAGCGCCGGCGTCGACGACGACCGGACCGGTGCGCCGGAGATCCCGTCCGCCGACCCGCTCGATTGCACCGCCGCGCGCGTCGTCGACGATGAGCGCGTGCCGCACGTCCCCGATCCCGACCTCGTGGTCGGCGCGGTGCGGCCGGTGCACTTCACGCTGGGCCAGCCCTGGCTGCCGACGCCCGAGCCCGCCTTCCGCGCCACGCGCGTCGCCGTCCGGTTCGCGGGCGGCGTGCTGCACGTCGACGCCGACATGGACGACGACGACGTCTTCAACGACGCGACGCGGCACAACGAGCGCACCTGGGAGCTGGGCGACGTGTTCGAGGTCTTCGCGCGGCGCGACGACGAGGAGCGCTACGTCGAAGTCCACGTGACGCCCGACAACGTGCGCCTGCACCTGCGCTTCGCGGACTTCGCGCACGTGCACCGGATCGCGTCGATCGACGAGGTCGCCGCCGACCCGCTGGCGATCGAGACCGCCGCCGAGCGAACCGTGCGCGGGTGGCGCGCGCGGGTCGCGCTACCGCTCCCCGCGGCGCCGGGCGACGTGGTCCGCGTGTCCTTCTGCCGTTACGACGCGACGCGCGGCCGGCCGCCCGTGATCTCGTCGTCGTCGCCGCACCCGGAGCCGTCGTTCCATCGCCCGCGCGAGTGGGTCGCGTGCCGCATCGGGCACTGACGCCGGCCCCGCCGGCCGCCGATGCCGGAAGGACGGCGGACCCCGGCGCTCGCGCCACCGGGTCGCGCGGGCCGGCCGCAGCCCGCCGTGCGGGGGGACCGCGCCGCGTCCGGCATCCGCCGCCGGGATCGGCCTTGCACCGCTGCTCCGCGACGCGAGGATGCGCGGCTCGCGCATGGGCACCTACGACCCAGCTTCGATCGAGCCGAAGGTCCAGAAGTTCTGGGCTGACCGCCAGGTGTTCCGCACGCCGAACCCCGGCGACCCCGACTTCGACCCCGGCAAGCCGAAGAAGTACATCCTCGACATGTTCCCGTATCCCTCGGCGGCCGGCCTGCACGTCGGCCACCCCGAGGGCTACACCGCCACCGACATCGTCGCGCGCTACTGGCGTGCGAAGGGCTGCAACGTCCTGCACCCGATGGGCTGGGACGCGTTCGGGTTGCCGGCCGAGCAGTACGCGATCCAGACGAACACCCACCCGGCGGAGACGACGGCGGCGAACATCGCGAACTTCCGCCGCCAGCTCCAGGCGCTGGGGTTCAGCTACGACTGGTCGCGCGAGATCTCGACCGCCGACCCGTCGTACTACCGCTGGACGCAGTGGATCTGGAAGCGCCTGTACGAGCAGGGGCTCGCCTACCAGGCCGAGGCTCCGGTGTGGTGGTGCGAGGCGCTCGGCACCGTGCTGGCGAACGACGAGGTGGTCAACGGTCGCAGCGAGCGCGGCGACCACCCGTGCGAGAAGGTGCCGCTCCGGCAGTGGATGCTGAAGATCACCGCCTACGCGCAGCGCCTGCTCGACGACCTGAAGGGCCTGGACTGGAGCGAGTCGCTCAAGGCGCACCAGACCGACTGGATCGGGCGCAGCGAGGGCGCGGAGGTCGACTTCGACGTCGAGGGGCACCCCGACGTGCGCATCCGCGTGTTCACCACGCGCGTCGACACGCTGTTCGGCGCGGCGTTCCTCGTGCTCGCTCCCGAGCACCCGCTGGTCTCGCGGATCACGGGCCCCGAGCACCGCGCCGCGGTGGAGGCGTACGCCCGGCAGGCGGCGGCGAAGAGCGAACTGGAGCGCACCGACCTCGCCAAGGAGAAGACCGGCGTGTTCTGCGGCGCGTGGGCGCGCAACCCGCTGTTCGCCGCCGACGACCCGCGCGGCCGGCTGCCGATCTGGATCGCGGACTACGTGATCGCGTCGTACGGCACCGGCGCGATCATGGCGGTGCCCG
>DATGPD010000264.1:0-5044 GCA_035305285.1 Planctomycetota bacterium | reverse complement strand
GGATTACCTGCCGCGCGCGGCCTGGTACCGCCAGTTCCAGGGGCGCGCCCTCGGGCCCGACCTCGAGCTGCGCCGCGGCATCGACGGCGTCAGCGGCGCCACGCTGACGGCGCGCGCGACGACCGACTGCGCCCGCCGCGTGCTCGCCGTGCACCGCGTGCTCGCCGAGCGCGCCGAGAAGGAAGGCGCGAAGGAACGGGCGACGCCCGAGGCCCCCGCGCCGGAAGGAAAGGCGGAGACGAAGGCGAAGCCCGACGGCACGCCGCCGCCTCCGGCCGCCGAAGGCCCCGCGCCGCGCGTGCCGCCCAAGGGCGGGGCGCGGCCGCCCGAGGAACCGCGCGCCCGATCCGGGGATCTGCGTTGACGCGACCGACCGCATGGTTCGTGCACGTCGCGGTGCTGCTCGTCGCCGGCACCGGGCTGGCGTACGGCTGGATGCGCTACTTCGTCGAGAGCGACGACGAGTTCGCGGTCGTCAACCATCCCTGGCAGCCCGCGATGCAGCACCTCCACGTGCTCTTCGCCCCGCTGCTCGTGTTCGCCTGCGGGATGATCTGGCTCGACCACGTGTGGAAGCGCGTGCGCTCGGGCTTCCCGGTCCGCCGCCGCAGCGGCCTGCTCCTCGCCGCGCTCGTGTTCGTGATGATCGCCTCCGGCTACCTGCTGCAGGTGAGCACCGACGACGCGTGGCGCACGGCGTGGATCTGGGTGCACGTCGCGAGTTCGCTGGGGTGGACCGGAGGGTACGCGGTGCACCAGCTGGCGCCGCGGCGGAAGGCGGAGCGAGCACGCGCAGGGCGCGAGGCGGGCGGCTGACGCTCCACGCGGAGAGTTCAGAGGTGATCGCCGGGGACCGCGCCTCCGTGCCGCACGCCGGTCCCCGCGCGCTCACCGTCCCCGGCCGCTCTCCGGGCGACGGAGCTGGACGGGCACGCACACGACAGGGCCGCGGCCGAGAACCGTCGCCGACCAGGAGTCGAGTAGAAGGCCCCGGTCCGGGGTCGGCGCGCCCGTCAGCGACCGGGCACGGCTCGGCCGTTTCACGGCCGCGTGCTGCCGCGACGTCCTCTTGACTTCTCCGATCCGCACTCGATGGGCGCGCGCCAACGGCAGCCCTGACCAAGCGACGACAGCAAGCTCCAGCGATCGCGCGGTCGTGCTTGGCTCCGCCTTTCCGAAGGCAGCGTCGCGGTGGACGCGCACGACATCAGGTTCGCTTCCGTCCCCGCAAGCTCTTGACCAACGACGGCGTCGCGCTCCATGTCGGCTCCGTACGCCGTCCGTCCGACGCGACGCGCGCATGCCTGCCTGCTGCTACCGAGTCGTAATACCGACCGCTGCGTCCGGCGCGTGCCATCGAGCGCGCTGATGCCCGTTCCACGCGTCAACGACAGCCGGACCGCGGGACGAACCGCACGATTCGAGCGCGGAAGCCAGGATCCCGACCAAGCGGCGCCGGCACGCGGTCACCGGCATCGTGGTTGCCTGGGGCAAGCCATGTCGACCCACGTACGATACCCACCGCTCTTCGGTTTGATCCTCGTGTCCGGCCTCGTGGCCCAGGCTGCCCGCGTGCTTCCGCCGGACGCGGACGGCAACGACGTCCCGGGATTCTCGATGCCGGGGATCGACGCCGCCGGGTCCAACTTCCGGTGGCAGCAGGCATGGAACACGCAACACATCGCACCGACGCAAGCGACCTTGCAGCAGATCGCGTTTCGAGCCGATGGCGGGCTGGAGTACCCCTACCCGTACGTCGGCACCCAACTGACCAACGGGGTCTTGCGCCTGTCGGTCGAACCGTACCCTCCCTCGGCGTTGAGCATGACCTTCGCGCAGAACGTGCGCGGGCCGCAGGCCACGGTCTTCACCGGCACCTTGTCGCTGCCCGCGCGGCCCGGGACCGTGCAGCCCACACCCTCTGCCTGGTTCGCGATCCCGCTCGCCCAGCCGTACGTCATGCGAGCCACGATCGGGACTTCGCTGCTAATGGACATGACCGGCAGCGGTACCGGCTGGGGCGGACCGGTGTCACACGTCAGCAGGCTTCCGTACTTGTTCGACGCGGGCAACACCGCTTCCTCGGGCGGGCTCGTCCGCTACATCGGCACTTCCAGCACGGGCGTGCTCTGGGGCTTCCCTGCCCACCTGGGCGGCACGATCTACGTGACGGCGTGCTTCGGGGGCGCATTCGTCGCGGTGGGCAGGCAGCGCGCAGTGCCCGCGATCGACTTGGGGCCGCTGGGAGCGCCCGGCCAGCTCTTTCACGTCATCCCGCTGACGATCGCGCGCGCTGATGTCGCGCGCGTCTACGATGGGGGATGCCCGTGGGTGAGCAGTTTCCAATTGCCCGTGCCCAACCGCGCGGAGTTCGACGGTGCACGGCTCTACCTGCAGATGCTGAATGCGGCCCCGGACCGCAATCCGCTGGGCCTCGTGGTCACCAACGCCGTCGAGATGACCGTCGGGAGCCCGCCCTACTACGACTCGGCTGCCGTGTTCGGTGCGCAGGCATCGAGCGCCGCGCACTACCGCACGGACTTCGCTCCCGTCGTGCGCTTCGGGGGCACGTTCCAGTGAGCCGCGTCGCGACACCGGCGCTACGGCCGCTCAGCGAACCGGAGCGAACACGCGCCCGAGGCCTCGCACATCCGCCCCGGCGCGGATGCGGGTTCGCGTGCGTCGTTGCGCACGTGAACGATCCGGCGGAACGGCGCCGATGACGTTGTTAGGACCTTTGCTAAATCTCTTGGCCGTCGGCATGGCGGGGTACCGGCTGGGCGCGGACGTCGACCTCGTCGAGGCCGCGAAGGGGCGTCGGATCTGATCCCGAACATTCCGAAGCTGGCCGGTGTTCCCACCAGCAGGCGCCGCTTCCAGACCCGGCGACGGAGAACGGGTTGGGGGCGGTCGTGTCGGATGCGGCGACCGCGCGTCGGGCCGATGTAGCGCGCGATTCCGATACACACGGCAACGCTCCTGCACCGCGCAGTCCGTGGTCGGTGCGCCCGTCAACGACCGGGCGCGGCTCGGCCATTTCCTGCGCGCCGCTGGCCACGCGAACATCGGCGTGGCCGACGACGAGTTGTACTTCGCGAATGCGACGGGGCCGTTCCGTTGTCTGTGACATCGAGGAGCGGGCCGGTAGGCGGCAGGCTCACCTACGGGTGGCCCGGCCGAGCTGCGGGGCACTCACGCCAAGCCGACGACCTCTGTGCGCGCGCGTCGCGCGCGGGCCAACACAGCGGGAGCCACCGGCGAGCAGCACGGCGGCGGCGAACCATCGGGTACGTGAACCATGCCCCCTCGATCGTGCCAGGGTGCGGCCCCCAGCAGGAAAGGCGACCCTGGCACTGCGGGTGCGACGGTGAGACGGCGCAGCTCTTCGGGCTCGAGGCAGCCGGCCCTTCGCCCGGCGACCGGACGAAGCCACGGTGTTCGCAGAGCGCGACAGCTGGCCCGAAACGGCAGGGGATGCCAGCTCGCGCTCGTGAAGTTGCGGCCCTCGACCTCCCGCCACCCGTGGTTCCAAAGGGCCGGCGCGCGCACACTGCCGCCATGCAGCCGGACCGCACGGAGATCGACGCCGTACTCGCTCGGTTCCAGGAAGCGATCTCCGCCCTCCTGGCTTCACTCGATGACCGCCCCGTGGTGTTCCCGGACGCCAGCGACATCGCGCAGGGCTTCGACACGCAGCTGCCCGAGGACGGCATCGGCTCCGCGCAGGCCCTCGATCGCCTGCTGCGCGATGGCTGGCGCGCGACCGCCGCCCTCTCGGGGCCGCGCTGCTTCCACTTCGTGATCGGCGGCGCGACGCCGGCGGCGCTCGGCGCGGACCTGCTCGCGACCGCGTTCCATCAGGTGCCGTACACCTGGATCACCTCGCCGCTCGGCGTCCAGCTCGAGCTGACCGCGCTCCGCTGGCTGCGCGAGATCCTGGAGTTGCCCGCCGCGTGGACCGGGGTGATGGTGACCGGGGCGACGATGTCGAACTTCACCTGCCTCGCGACCGCGCGGCAGTGGTGGGGCGAACGGCACGGAGTCGACGTCGCCGACCGCGGTCTGCACGGGCTGCCGCCGATGCCGGTGCTGACGTCGGGCTACGTGCACGCGAGCGCGCTCAAGGCGCTCGGCATGCTCGGCGTCGGCCGCGCGCAGGTGCGCCGCTGCGCGCGCGATGCGATCGGGCGCGTCGACCTCGCCATGATGCGGCGCGAGCTGGAGGCGCTCGGCGGCGCGCCGGCGGTCGTGATCGTGAACGCCGGCGAAGTGAACGCGGGCGACTTCGATCCGGCCGCCGAGATCATCGCCCTGGCGCGGCAGTTCGACTGCTGGGTGCACGTCGACGGCGCGTTCGGCATGTTCGCGCGCGTGTCGCCGCGCACCCGCCACTTGGTGGCCGGCACCGAGCGCGCCGACTCGGTGACCGTCGACGGCCACAAGTGGCTCAACGTGCCGTACGACGTCGGCTACGCATTCACCCGCGACCACGGCCTGATGGCGCGCGCGTTCCGCTACACCGCCGACTACCTGCCGTCCCCCGACGACCCGCGGCCGACGCTCGGCGCGGTCTGTCCGGAGAGTTCGCGGCGCGCGCGCGGACTGGCGACCTGGGCGACGCTCGCCGCGTACGGCCGCAGCGGCGTTCGCGCCGTGGTGGAGCACTGCCTCGACCTCGCCGCGCACTGCGCGCGCCGGGTCGACGATGCGCCGGACCTGGTGCGTCTCGCCGAGGTGCCGCTGCACATCGTGAGCTTCCGCTACGACCCGGGCGTGCTCGACGAGGCGCAGCTCGACCGCGTCAACCAGACGATCGGAGCGCGGCTGGTCGAGGACGGCCGGGTCTACGCGGGCACGACCCGCTACGGCGGCCGGGTCGCGCACCGCCCGGCGTTCTCGAACTGGCGCACACGCCCGGCGGACGTCGACCTCTACGTCGACCTGGTGCGCGAGCTCGGGGCGGCGGCCGTCAGGGAGCTTCGCTGAGCGACGGCGTATGGCGCGCCCTACACTCCCCGGCATGCTGGCATGCGTCGTCGTCCTG
>DATGPD010000263.1:0-2548 GCA_035305285.1 Planctomycetota bacterium | reverse complement strand
CCGCGGCGGCGCCGGTGGCGGTCGAGACCGCCGCGCGGCTGCGCGACCGGGTGGGGGTCGCGGCGACCGACCTGCGCCCGTCGGGGATCGTCGAGTTCGACGACGGTGCGCGCTACGACGCGGTGACCCGCGGAGAGTTCGTCGCGGAGGGGACGCGGGTGCGCGTGCTGGAGACCGCCTTCCAGCAGCTGGTCGTCGAGCCGATGCAGGCGCGCGAGGGCGGGCAGGTGTCGCTCGGCTTCCTGTTCCTGCTGATCGTGATCGGCCTCCTGCTGATCGTCGCCGAGGTGTTCTTCGTCAGCCTCGGCGCGCTCGGCGGACTGGCCGCGCTGTCCCTGCTGAGCGCGATCGTCCTCGCGTTCACCCACCACGGGCAGGCGATCGGCTTCCTGTTCCTGGCGATGGCCGCGATCGGCGCGCCGCTGGTCGCGTGGCTCGCCCTGCGCGCGCTGCCCAACACGCGCCTCGGCCAGCACCTGATCCTCAGCGGGCCGAAACCGGAGGAGGTCGCCGGCGCCGCGCCGGAAGACCTCCGCGCCCTGGTCGGTCAGGAAGGCGTCACCGAGTCGGTGCTGCGCCCGTCCGGCATCGCGCGCATCGCCGGGCGCCGCGTCGACGTCGTCAGCCGCGGCGAGATGATCGAGCCCGGCACCCCGATCCGCGTGCTGTTCGTCGAGGGCAGCCGCGTGGTGGTCGCTGCCGCGCGACCGGATTCGCAATCCACTTCTCCTGGTTCTCCGTGATGTCGACCGTCATGCCCACCGCGCTCCTGCTGGTCCAGTCCAACCTCACCTACTGGATCATCGGGATCCTCCTCGTCCTCTTCCTGTTCCTGGTCATCTTCCTGGTCAAGTTCGTCAACTTGTGGATCCAGGCGGTGCTGTCGAAGGCACCGATCAGCCTGCTGAACCTCGTGGGGATGCAGCTGCGCAAGGTGAACCCGACGGTCATCGTGCGCGCACTGATCAGCGCGACCCAGGCGGGATTGAGCATCACCGTGCGCGAGCTGGAGGCGCACTACCTCGCGGGCGGCAACGTGATGAACGTGGTCACCGCGCTGATCGCGGCGAACCGCGCGCAGATCAACCTCGACTTCCGGCGGGCCACCGCGATCGACCTCGCCGGCCGCAACGTGCTCGCCGCGGTGCAGACGTCGGTGAGCCCGAAGGTGATCGACGCGCCGGCCGAACCCGGACGCAAGATCGCGGCGATGGCCAAGAACGGCATCCAGGTGCTCGCCCGCGCGCGCGTGACCGTGCGCACCAACATCGACCGGCTGGTCGGCGGCGCCACGGAGGAGACGATCATCGCGCGCGTCGGCGAGGGCATCGTCTCGACGATCGGCTCGTCGAACACGCACAAGGACGTGCTCGAGAACCCCGACAGCATCAGCAAGACGGTGCTGAAGAAGGGGCTGGACGCCGGCACTGCGTTCGAGATCCTGTCGATCGACATCGCCGACGTCGACGTCGGCGACAACATCGGCGCGCGCCTGCAGGCCGACCAGGCGGAAGCCGACAAGAACATCGCGCAGGCGAAGGCCGAGGAGCGTCGCGCGATGGCGGTGGCCGCCGAGCAGGAGTACGCCGCCGAGGTGATGGCCAACCGCGCGAAGCTGGTCCTCGCCGAGGCCGAGGTGCCGCGCGCGATCGCCGAGGCGCTGCGCAACGGCAACCTGGGGATCATGGACTACTACCGGCTCAAGAACATCGACGCCGACACCCGGATGCGCGGCCAGATCGCCGGCGGCCAGGGCGGCGGCGAGGGCAAGCCGAGCTAGCAGCCCCGCGAGGAACGGTGGTCGATCCGGGCGAGAGCAGGAGGAACCCGCAACGCGCCGTGCGGTGCTCGGTCGGCACCGCGTGTGCGCGTCCGGGGTTCGCCGGAGCGCAGGAGGCCGCGCGAACGCGGCGAGCGGGAGCGGCCGGTGCCCGGCGATCGGCTCGCGTCCCGTCGACGACCGAACCCGAGCCTTTGCGAGGGGCCGCCGCATGAACCCGCTGCTGCGCTTCCTGTTCGAGAACCCCATCATCGTCCTGGTGCTCGTCGCCTGGCTCATGTCCGGGCTGGCGTCGATGGCGGGCAAGGCGGCGCGGCGCGCGCAGCAGCACCAGCAGCAGCAGCGCCGGCGGGCCGCGGCGGAGCTGGAGGGACGCCTGCGCGGCGAGCCCGGGCACGAGCAGGACGTCGACCTCGAGCGCCGGGCGGCGCAGCAGGTGCAGCAGGAACGGCCGCGCGAGGCTCGGCCCGCCATCCCGCAGACCGCCGAGGATATCGCGCGCGAGCTGCGCCAGATGCTCGGCCTCGACCCCGAAGTGCCGCCCCGGCCACCCCGCGTCGAACCGGAGGGAGCGCGGGAAGAGCGCGCGTACGCCGAGGAGCCCCGGCGCGCCGAACCGGACACCGGCGACCGCGTGCGCCCCCAGTTCACGCCGCTGCATCCCCACCTGCGGCCCACGGTGCGGCCGACCGTGCGCCCCAAGGTGCAGGTGGTGGCCGAGCGGGAGCACCAGGTCACCCGCCTGCGCAAGGCGGCGCAGCTCGAGGT
>DATGPD010000262.1:0-2206 GCA_035305285.1 Planctomycetota bacterium | reverse complement strand
AGGCGGTGCCGGCGATGTCGAGGTGCACCCACGGCGTCTTGCCGGCGAAGTGCGCGAGGAACGCGGCGCCGGCGATGGTCCCCGCCCCGGCCGCGGCGCTCGGCAGGTTGGCGACGTCGGCGTACTTGCTCTTGATCAGGTTCTTGTGCACCTCCCACAGCGGGAGCTGCCACAGCGGCTCGTCGCACGCCTTGCCCGCGGCGGTGAGCTGCCCGACCAGCGCGTCGTCGTTGCCGAGGATCGCGCCGATCTCGTGGCCGAGGGCGACGACCACCGCGCCGGTCAGCGTCGCGAGGTCGACGATCGCCTTCGGCGCGAAGGTCTTCTTCGCCCAGGCGATCGCGTCGGCGAGCACGAGGCGCCCCTCCGCGTCGGTGTTGAGCACCTCGATCGTCGTGCCGTCGCACGCGGTCACCACGTCGCCCGGCCGCTGCGCGCTGCTGCCCGGCATGTTCTCGGTGGCCGGAATGACGCCGACCACGCGCACCTTGCGGCGCGCGCGCGCGAGCGCTCCCGCGGCGATCGCGTGGAACAGGCCGAGCACGGCGGCCGCGCCGCACATGTCGTAGCGCATCTCGTCCATCTTCGCGGCTGGCTTGATGCTGATGCCGCCGCTGTCGAAGGTCAGCCCCTTGCCGACGACGACCAGCGTGTCGCGCGCGCCGCCCTGGCGCCCGCGCCCGCCGTCCCACTGCAGCACGATGAGCTTCGGCGGCTGCTCGCTGCCCTGGGCGACGCCGAGGAACGCGCCCATGCCGAAGCGGCGCAGGTCGGCGCGCTCGTACACGCGCACGCGCACACCGCCCCGGGCGAGGCGGCGCGCCTCGCGCGCGAGGCGCTCCGGCGTGACGAGGTTGCCCGGCCCGTTCGCGAGGTCGCGCGCGAACACCGTCCCCGCCGCCGCGACCCTGCCTGCGGCGAACCCGCGCTCGACCTCGGCATGGCCGCGGTCGCGGACAAGCACCTGCGCCTCCTGCGCCGAGCGCTCGTCGCGCTGCTTCTTGCCGGGCGGCACGTAGCGGTAGGCGCCGAGCACGAGGCCTTCGGCGACCGCGCGACCGAACGCCTCGGCGCCGACCGCGGACGGCACGCGACCGGCGGCGAGCAGGAACGTGCGCACGCCGGCGTTCTCCGCGTGCGACTGCGCGAGCGCCGCGGCGCGCCGCACGCGCTCGGAGGTGACCTCGTCCGGCTTGCCGAGACCGACGGTCATCAGCCGCGGCCAGCGCTTGTCGCCGGTGTGGAACAGGCGGACCTTGCGGAAGTCGGACTGCACGTCGCCGGTCGCGCGCGCCCCGCTCCAGACGCGGGCGAGCTCCGGGTGCGGCGCAGCGCGGTCACCGTCGAGGACGAGGCAGGCGATCAGGTCGGTTCGAGGCGGTGCGGCACCGTCCGGCAGGATGCGGATCTTCATGAGGGGTGCGCATGGTCGCAGGGCGGGGGCGCGGGTCCTAGCGTTCGCTGGCGCGAGCGTCGAGACGGCGGCCGGGTGCGCGCGGCCGTTGGAGTGCAGCCCGCGGACGCGGCCGGCAACGTTGGCGCCGGTCACGAGCGAGCCGGAGGCGAGCCCGTGCGCGCGACTCGAACGAGCAGGGGCGCCGGAGCCGCCACGTGAGCGCTCGAAGCGCCGTCTGCGTCGTGCACCTCCGGCGCGCGCGGCCCGCGTGCCTGGCCCCACGGGCTCTGCACCGTCCGGCAGCAGCGCCCTCCTCGGACCGCCCGGGCGACTCCGGCCCGCCGCAGGCCGGCCCCGTGTTCCCGCGTGTGACGGCCCCGTGACCACGACGGGCCCGCGCGGCGCGTCCGATCCGGTCGATACGTTCCTGAGCCACGATGCACGCTGCGATCCTGACCGCCCTGGCCCTTCCCTTCGTCGCCGTCCCCGTCGGGTACGCCGGCCCGCCGGACGGGCCCGGCGCACGGCCCGCACACACGCCTGCCGACGGTGTCGCGCAGCAGCGCGACGGCACCCTGCGCCTCACGACCGACCGCGTCGTCGTGTTCAAGGACGGCCACGCCCTCCTCGTGAAGACCGCGCGCGGGCGGGTCGGGCCGGACGGCACCGTCGCGATGGCCGAAGTGCCCGACTCCGCCGTGCTCGGCTCCTTCTGGGCGACGTGCGGAGCCGTGCCGATCCGCGCACTGCGGGCCGAGTGGGTCGAGACCGAAGAGGTCACCGAGCGCGAGGTCCCGTGCACCAGGGTGC
>DATGPD010000261.1:0-3993 GCA_035305285.1 Planctomycetota bacterium | reverse complement strand
GTTGACGCTCTTGATCGAGAGCAGCGGGCCCTCGAACGTCGCCATGCCGTAGAACGTCACGCCGGCGACGAAGAACTTGAGGACCGGGTCGGTGCGCACCTTGTGCCACGCGCCGCGCAGGGTCAGCAGGCCGTTGAGCATCCCGCCCCACGACGGCGCCCACAGCATCAGGCTGAACAACATCCCGAGCGACTGCGCCCAGTCGGGCAGCGCGGTGTAGAGCAGGTGGTGCGGGCCCGCCCAGATGTAGATGAAGATCAGCGCCCAGAAGTGGATGATCGACAGCCGGTACGAGTAGACCGGCCGGCCCGCCGCCTTCGGGATGAAGTAGTACATGATCCCGAGGATCGGCGTGGTGAGGAAGAACGCGACCGCGTTGTGTCCGTACCACCACTGCGTGAGCGCGTCCTGCGCGCCGGCGAAGATCCCGTAGCTCTTGCCGGCCGACACCGGGAGCGCGAGGTTGTTGACGACGTAGAGCAGGGCGACGGTGACGATCGTCGCGATGTAGAACCAGATCGCGACGTACAGGTTCTTCTCGTTGCGGATCGCGAGGGTGCGGAAGAAGTTGACGCCGAACGCGACCCACACGACGACCACCGCGATGTCGAGCAACCACTCCAGCTCGGCGTACTCCTTCGACTGGGTGATGCCGAGCGGCAGGGTCACCGCCGCGCCGAGGATCACGAGCTGCCAGCCCCACAGGTGGATCCTGGACAGCAGGTCCGACGCCATGCGCGTCTTGAGCAGGCGTTGCGTCGAGTAGTAGATGCCGGCGAACATCATGTTGCCCACCAGCGCGAAGATCACCGCGTTGGTGTGCAGCGGACGCAGGCGCGAGAACGTCAGCCACGGCACGTCGAAGTTCAGCGCCGGGAAGCTGAGCTGCAGCGCGATCCAGAGACCGACCAGCAGGCCGACCAATCCCCAGCCGACCGCGGCGAAGACGAATCCGCGGACGGCGCCGTCGTCGTAGGTGATGCGCACGGTGTCGCCCGCGGCGTCGGACCGTGCGTTCGAGTCGGAGAGCATCGTGCGACCCAACGCCGTCCGCCGGGTACGGCTTTTCACTTCTCCGCGCGCGGCGGATCGTCCTCTTCGAGCGGCAGCAGGGAGAGGCGCTCGGCGTGTTCGTGGTCGCCTTGGCGCGTGGAACACACGAACATCAGCACGCCGGCCGCGGCCAGCGCGAGGCTGCAGAACACGAGCAGGGGTACGACTTCCATGTCAGCGCTCCTCGCGCACGCCGCGCAAGCGGAGGGTGACGTGCGCGATCAGGGCGAGTGATCCGAGCGGCATCAGCACCGCACACAGGACCGGCGTCATGTGCCCGGTGACGCCGAGCGCGACGGCGCCCGCGTTGTAGAGCAGGCCGAGGCGCAGGGTGGTCGACACGACCGAGGAGAACCGGGTGCCGTACTCCAGCACCGCGCGCACCGCGTCGGGGCGCCCGCCAGCCGAGCAGAAGTCGGCGCGCGCCGGCAGCACCGGCGAATCCAGGGCCGGCGTGCCGGCGACGAACGCTGCCTCGAACGCCGGCGCGTCGTTCAACCCGTCGCCGAACATCAGCGTGTCGTCCGCGTCCAGGCGCGCGACGTACGCGGCCTTGTCCCGCGGGCTCATCCCGCCGCGCGCGCGCACCGGGTCGATCCCCAGCTCGCGCGCGATCGCGTCGACCTTCGCCTGGTGGTCGCCGCTCAGCAGGTGGACCTCGTAGCCCGCGGCCTGCAGGCGGGCGACCTCGTCCGCGAACCCGGCGCGCAGGTCCTCGTGTACCAGGAAGCGCGCGCGCACGACGCCGTCCTCGGTGAACTCGCACGCGCCGCGCCCGGCGGGCCCGGCGGCGCCGCGGCAGAACCGCGGACTGCCGAGGCGGTAGGTCGCCGCATCGGTGCGCAGCGCGATGCCCGCGCCCGGGACCTCGTCGAGGTCGCCGTCGATCGGCAGCGGCACCGCGCCCGGCTTGGCGAGCGCGGCGACGATCGCCCGGCTCACCGGGTGGTTGCTGCCCGCGGCCATGGCGAGGAGCACGCCGCGCAGCTCGGGCGGCGGCGGCTGCACGACCGTGACGCGCAGGCGTCCCCATGTCACCGTGCCGGTCTTGTCGAGCACGACCTTGCGCACGTGCCGCGCCTTGGCGAGCAGGCCCGACGAGCACACCAGCACGCCGCGGCGGCGCAGCGCGGCGGTGGCGAGGTCGAAGGCGAGCGGCGTCGCGATGCCGATGGCGCACGGGCAGGTGACCACGAGGATCGCCACGGTCACCGCCACCGCCCGGCTCGGGTCGATGAACGTCCACGCCGCGCCCGCGGCCGCGGCGATCGTCAGCACCGCGGCGACGTAGAGGCGGTTCCACCACTGCCAGAAGCGGCCGTGGGCGCGCAGGTCGTCGCGCTCGACCCCGGTGCGCGCGAGCAGCGCGAGCAGCCCCGAGCCGTGCACGTCGGCGGCCGCTTCGACGCGGACCGGCCGCCGCCCGGCCTGGAACGACCCGGCCGGCACCACGTCGCCGGCGGCGAACGCGCGCGGTTCCGACTCGCCGTTGATCCAGTCGAGCGAGAACGCCGCGTGCCCCTCCAGCAGGCGGGCGCGCACCGGGAGCAGGTCGCCCGGGGTCAGCAGCAGGACGTCGCCGGGCGCGATCGCCTGCGCCGGCACCAGCTCCAGCGCGCCTCGGCGCACGCGGCGCACGCGTACGTGCTCCAGACCGTCGTCGGCGAGCAGGTAGTCGCGGTTGCGCTGGATCGCGCGCTGCTGCAGGTATCGCCCGACCAGCATCAGGGCGACGAAGATCGTGACCGTGTCGAAGTACGGCTCGCCGCTGCCGCTCAGGTGGGTGACGGTCGACCCGGACCACGCGACCGCGATGCCCAGCGCGATCGGCAGGTCGAGGTGGAGCACGCGGCGGCGGAGGCCCGCCCAAGCCGCGCGGAAGAACACCGGGCCGCCGACCATGACGGCGACGGTGGCCAGCGCGAACGACACGCCGCGGAACAAGTCGAACGCCGGCCCCTCGCGCAGGCCGAAGTACTCGGTCGACGCGAACATCATCGCGTTCATCGCGAGCGCGACGCACACGCCCGTCCGGACGAGGAGTCCGCGGTCGGCGGCCGCGGCCTGCTTGCGCGGCGGCGCGACGCGGTAGCCGAGGCGTTCGACGGTGTCGAGAAAGCGCGCGAGCGCCATGCGGTCGCGCCGGTAGCACAGCTCCGCCTGACCGATCGCCGGGTTGATGCGGATCTGCAGCGCACCGTCGTGCCGCCGCCACAGCTCCTGCAGCACGAACACGCAGGCCGCGCAGTGGATGCCCTGCACGTCGAGCACGAGACGCGTGCGGCCGTCGCCGAGGTCGTGCTCCAGCTCGGCGAGCCAGTCGCGCCGCTGGGGCACGGGCGGCGCGCCGACCGGGCAGCCCTTGCCGCCGCCGAGGTCGTAGAAGCGGGTGAGGCCGTGCTCGGTGAGCAGTGCATGCACCGCCGCGCAGCCCTGGCAGCAGAAGCGCGCCGGCGCGCCGCCCGCGGCGGGCACCGGCAGGCCGCAGTGCGCGCAGGTCGCGTCCGTGTCGGTGGCGAAAACCGTCGCTTGCTGTTCGCGTTGCATCGCTGGGGCCGCGGCCCGCGAACGAATGACCGCGATCAGCGAGGGTTTCCTTTTCGGCCTCGGCAGCAGCGTGCACTGCGCCGCGATGTGCGGGCCGATCGCCCTCGCCATGGGGGCCGACGCGCGCGCCGCGCTCGCCTACCACGCCGCCCGTGCCGGCGGCTACTGCACGGCGGGCGCGGTGCTCGGCGCGCTCGGCAGCAGCGCGCGGCTCGCGTCGCTGGAGTCGACCGCGCCGTGGATCGGCTTCGTGCTCGCCGCCGGCCTCGTGCTCGGCGCGCTCGGCGGCGAGCGCCTGCTCGGCGCGGTCCCAGGCAGCGCGCGCGTCGTGCGCGCGTGCTTCGCCCGCGCGCGGCGCTGGCCGGCGCGCCTGCGCCTCGCCGCGCTCGGCGC
>DATGPD010000260.1:0-2613 GCA_035305285.1 Planctomycetota bacterium | reverse complement strand
CCTGTCCGCGACCTCGGCGAGCTCCGAGCCGTTCGACGCGGTCCTGAAGCAGCTGGTGTTCGCCGTCCTCGGCATCCCGCTGATGTTCATCGCGAGCCGGCTGCCGGTCGCGTTCTGGAAGCGGGTCGCGTGGCCGGCGCTCATCGTCGCGGTGGTCTTCCAGCTGCTCGTGTTCACCCCGCTGGGCTACGAGCTGTACGGCAACCGGAACTGGATCGAGATCGGCGGCATCACCGCGCAGCCCTCGGAGCTGCTCAAGCTCGCCCTCGCGCTGTGGCTCGGGTACGTGCTGTTCCGCAAGCAGACCCTGCTGGGCCTGTGGCGGCACGTGTTCATCCCGGTGGTGCCGGTGGTCGCGCTCGTGATCGCCACGGTCATGGCGGGCCACGACCTGGGCACCGCGATGGTCCTGTTCCTGATCGCCCTCGGCGCGCTGTTCTTCTCGGGGGTGAAGCTGCGGATCTTCATCATCCCGCTCGTGCTGTCGGCGCTCGCGGTCGCCGCGCTCGCCATCGCCAGCCCCGACCGCATGCGCCGGATCACCAGCTTCCTGAACCCGAACTGCCTCGAGGACTACGAGTACAGCTGCTACCAGCCGCTGCACGGCATCTGGGGCCTGGCCAGCGGCGGGATCTTCGGGCTGGGGCTGGGCAACTCGAAAGAGAAGTACGACTGGCTCCCGGCCGCCGCCAACGACTACATCTTCGCGATCGTGGGGGAGGAGCTCGGCCTCATCGGCTGCGCCGTCGTGCTCGCGCTGTTCGCCCTGTTCGCCGTCGGCGCCTTCCACGTCATCCGCAAGACCGACGATCCGTTCGTGCGCATCGTCGCCGGCGGCATCACGGTGTGGGTGGTCGGTCAGGCGCTCGTCAACGTCGGCGTGGTGCTGCGCGTGTTCCCCGTGCTGGGCGTGCCGCTGCCGTTCATGTCCCAGGGCGGCACGGCGCTGCTGTCGGTGCTGCTCGCCTCGGGGGTGCTGCTGTCGTTCGCGCGCACCCTGCCGGTCAAGGAGCGCCCAGCGCCGCTCCGGTAAAGTCGCGGGGTGGCCACGACCTACCTCCTCGCCGGCGGCGGCACCGCCGGACACGTCAACCCGCTGCTCGCGGTCGCGGACGCGCTGCGCGCCCGCGAGCCCGACGCCGAGGTCCTCGTGCTGGGCACCCGGGAGGGTCTGGAGGCCCGGCTCGTGCCCGAGCGGGGCTACGAGCTGCTCCTGGTCGACAAGGTGCCCTTCCCGCGGCGGCCAAACGGCGAGGCGTTGCGCTTCCCGGCGCGGTTCCGCCGCGCCATCGCACAGGTGCGCGGGCACATCGCCGACCGCGGCGTCGACGTCGTCGTCGGCTTCGGCGGCTACGCATCGGCGCCGGCGTACGTCGCGGCGAGGCGCGCGGGCGTGCCCGTCGTGATCCACGAGGCCAACGCCCTGCCCGGCCTCGCCAACCGGCTCGGCGCGCGCTCCGCGGCAGCGGTGGGCGTCGCGTTCGCGGGCACGCCGCTGAAGGGCGCCCGCGTCGTGGGGATGCCGCTGCGCCGCGAGCTCGTCGAGCTCGACCGCACCGCCGCGCGCGCCGAGGCCGCGGCCCGCTACGGGCTCGACCCGGCCACGCCGACGCTGCTCGTGTTCGGCGGGTCGCTCGGAGCCAAGCGCCTCAACGACGCCTTCGCCGACGCGCACCGCGACGTGCTCGAGGCGGGCTGGCAGCTCGTCCACCTCACCGGCGATCAGCGCGAGGGTCTCGAGGCGACCGCGCCCGGGCACGTCACCCCGCGGTACGAGGACCGGATGGACCTGGCCTACGCGCTCGCCGACCTCATCGTCTCGCGCGCCGGCGCGGCGACCGTCAGCGAGATCGAAGCCCTCGGCATCCCCGCGGTGTTCGTCCCGTACGCGGTCGGCAACGGCGAGCAGGCCCGCAACGCGGCCGCCGCGGTGGCCGCCGGCGCCGCCGTGCTCATCCCGGACGCCGAGTTCACCGGCGACCGGGTGCGCGCCGAGGTGATCCCGCTCCTGCTCGACGCGGACAGGCGCGCGCGGATGCACGCGGCCGCCGCCGAGGTCGGCACCCTGCGCGGCACCGACAACGTGCTCGCGCTCATCGACGAAGCGCTCGGGCGCTGAGCAGCGCGCGCGGCGTGCGGCGAAGACACAGCCGGCACCCAGCGCGCCGGAGCCTGGGCGGCACCGCGCCAACTTAGGATTGACGGGCCATGATCCGACCCGACCTGAGCCTTCCCATCCCCGACGAGATCCACGCCGCGCACTTCATCGGCATCGGCGGATCGGGGATGTCGGGGCTCGCGCGCATGTTCCTGGCGCGCGGCATCCGCGTCTCCGGCTCCGACCGGGCCGACAGCCCCGGCCTGCGCGAGCTCGAGCGCCTCGGCGCCACGGTGCACGTCGGCCACGATGCGGCGAACCTGGGCGACGCCGACACCGTCGTCCACACCGGCGCGATCTGGCCCGACAACCCCGAGTACGTGCTCGCCAAGGCGCGCGGACTGCACGTGATCCATCGCTCCCAGGCGCTGCACTGGCTCATCGGCGACCGCCGGCTCGTGTCGGTGGCGGGCGCCCACGGCAAGACGACCTCGACCGGCATGATCGTCACGGCG
>DATGPD010000259.1:0-7102 GCA_035305285.1 Planctomycetota bacterium | reverse complement strand
TTGGCCTTCTTCGAGATCGCCTCGTCGACGACGACCGAGCCGTCCTCGCCGGCGTTCTCGGCGATCTGCCGCATCGGCGCCTCGCAGGCGCGCTTCATGATCTCGACGCCGAACTGCTGATCGCCCTTGAGCTTCAGCGTGTCGAGCGCGCGGCTGGCGCGCAGCAGGGCGACGCCGCCGCCGGGCACGATGCCCTCTTCGACGGCCGCGCGCGTCGCGTTCAGCGCGTCCTCGATGCGCTGCTTCTTCTGCTTCATGTCGGCCTCGGTCATCGCGCCCGCGCGGATGATCGCGACGCCGCCGGTCAGCTTGGCGAGCCGCTCCTGGAGCTTCTCGCGGTCGTAGTCCGAGGTCGTCTTCTCGATCTGGGCCCGGATGCTGTCGGCGCGCGCCTGGATGTCGGCCTTCTTGCCGGCGCCCTCGATGATCGTCGTGTTGTCCTTGCCGACGCGCACCTTCTTGGCGCGGCCGAGCTGCTCGAGCTTGACGTTCTCCAGGCTGATGCCGAGGTCCTCGCTGATGCACTGACCGCCGGTCAGGATCGCGATGTCCTGCAGCATGGCCTTGCGCCGGTCGCCGAAGCCGGGCGCCTTCACCGCGGCGACGTTCAGCACGCCCTTCAGGCGGTTGACCACCAGCGTCGCGAGCGCCTCGGACTCGACGTCCTCGGCGATCACGAGCAACGGCTTGCCGGCGCGCGCGACCTGCTCGAGCAGCGGGAGCATCTCCTTCACCGTCGAGATCTTCTTCTCGTAGATGAGGATCAGCGCGTCCTCGAGCACCGCCTCCATCGACTTCGGGTCGGTGATGAAGTACGGCGAGATGTAGCCCTTGTCGAACTGCATGCCGTCGACCAGCTGCAGCTCGGTCTGCGACGACTGGCCTTCCTCGATCGTGATCACGCCTTCCTGGCCGACCTTCTCGACCGCGTCGGCGAACAGCGTGCCGATCTCGGGATCGTTGTTGCCCGCGATCGTGCCGACCTGGGCGATCTCCTCGCGGGACTTGACCTTCTTGGCCATCTTGCCGAGCTCGTCGACCACGGCCTCGACCGCCTGCTCGATGCCGGCGCGCAGCTCCATCGGGTTGACGCCGGCCATGAGGAAGCGCTGGCCGTTGACCACGATCGACTCGGCGAGCACGGTCGCGGTCGTCGTGCCGTCGCCGGCGACGTCGTTGGTCTTCTTCGAGACCTCCTGGACGAGCTTGGCGCCCATGTTCTCGAACGGGTCCTCCAGCTCGATCTCCTTGGCGACGGTCACGCCGTCGTTGACCACCTGCGGGCCGCCGAAGCTCTTCTCGATGATGACGTTCTTGCCCGCCGGCCCGAGGGTCACCTTGACCGCCTTGGCGAGCTTCTCCACCCCGGCGACGATCTTCCGCCGCGCGACGTCATCGAACACGATCTGCTTGGCGCCCATCGATCAGGCCTCCACCTTGGCGAGGATCTCGCTCTCGCGCACGATCTTGTAGTCCTCGCCGCCGACCTTGACGTCGGAACCGGCGTACTTGCCGAACAGCACGATGTCGCCCTTCTTCACCGACATCGGCTGACGCTTGCCGTCCTTGCCGAGCTTGCCTTCGCCCGCGGCGACCACCGTGCCGCGCTGCGGCTTCTCCTTGGCGGAGTCGGGCAGCAGGATGCCGCCGGCGGTGACCTCCTCTGCGTCGAGGATCTTGAGGACCACGCGATCGTCGATGGGCTTCAGGGTGATCTTGCTCATTGTTCGCTCTCGTTGTGTCGTTCGGGCGCCCGCTCCGCCGCAGGACGGGGCGGGACGCCGGGATTCATGAAGGAGGGAGACAGATCCGCTGCGGCCGCCTCACATGCCCATGCCGCCCATGCCGGGGCCGTGGCCGGAGGACGCCTTGTCCTCCTTCTCCGGCTTGTCGGCGATCATGCAGTCGGTGGTCAGCAGCAGGGTCGCGACCGACACCGCGTTCTGCAGCGCGGTGCGGGTCACCTTGGTCGGGTCGACCACGCCCTGCTGGACGAGGTCGCCGTACTCGAGGGTCAGCGCGTTGAAGCCGTAGTTGGCGCCCTTGCCGGCGAGCACGTTGCGGCAGACGACGCCGCCGTCCTGCCCGGCGTTGGCCGCGATCGTGCGCAACGGACGCTGCGCGGCGCGCTTCATGATCTCGACGCCGTACTCCTCGTCGCCGCTCACCTGCAGGTCATCGAGCACGCGCGCGGCGCGCAGCAGCGCGACGCCGCCGCCGGGCAGCACGCCCTCCTCGACCGCGGCGCGGGTGGCATGCAGCGCGTCCTCGACCAGCGCCTTGCGCTCCTTCATCTCGGTCTCGGTGTGCGCGCCGACGCGGATCTCGGCGATGCCGCCGGACAGCTTGGCGAGCCGCTCCTGCAGCTTCTCGCGGTCGTAGTCGCTGGTCGTCGCCTCGATCTCGCGCCGGATCTGGTCGCAGCGCGCCTTGATGTCCTTGGGCGAGCCCTTGCCCTCGACGATCGTCGTGTAGTCGTTGTCGACCACGACCTTCTTGGCCATGCCGAGCTGCTTGAGCTGAACCTTCTCCAGGTCGATGCCGAGGTCCTTGAAGATCGCCTGGCCGCCGGTCAGGATCGCGATGTCCTGCATCATCGCCTTGCGCCGGTCGCCGTATCCGGGCGCCTTGACCGCGCACACCTTGAAGGTGCCGCGCAGCTTGTTGACCACCAGGGTCGCGAGCGCCTCGCCCTCGATGTCCTCGGCGATGATCAGCATCGGCTTGCCCGACTCCTTGAGCTTCTCCAGGAGCGGCAGCAGCTTGCGCACCGAGGACAGCTTGTCCTCGTGCACCAGCACGTAGCAGTCGCGCAGTTCGCAGGTCATCGTCTCCGGGTCGGTGACGAAGTGCGGCGACAGGTAGCCGCGGTCGAACTGCATGCCCTCGACGACCTTCACCTCGGTGGTGAGGCTCTTGCCCTCCTCGACCGTGATCACGCCGTCCTGGCCGACCTTCTTCATCGCGTCGGCGATGATCTTGCCGACTTCGGGGTCGTTGTTCGCCGCGATGGTGGCCACCTGCTGGATGGCGTTGATGTCGGTGCCCGGCACCTTTTTCGCCATCTTGGCCAGCTCGGCGACCAGTGCGTCGCAGGCCTTGCGCACGCCCCGTACCATGGCGGAGAAGTCCGCCCCCGCCGTCAGGTACTTCATCCCCTCTTCGAGAATGGCGTGCGTCAACAGCGTCGCGGTCGTCGTGCCGTCGCCGGCGACGTCGGAGGTCTTGCTGGCGGCCTCCTTCACCAGCTTGGCACCCATGTTCTCGTACGGGTTCTCCAGCTCGATCTCCTCGGCCACCGAAACGCCGTCCTTGGTGACCGTCGGCCCGCCCCAACCCTTGTCGAGCACGGCATTGCGACCGCGCGGGCCGAGTGTGGAGACCACCGCCTTGGCGAGCTTGGAGACGCCGCGCAGGACGGCTTCACGGGCTTCGTTCTCGAACGTGAGTTGCTTGGCCATCGTAGGGATGGAGTGCGGAGTGATCGAAAGGGTGGGGGCCGGAGCCAGGGAATGGTCGTCACGGCGCCCTGCGATGCGAGGTCGGCCGCCCAAAGCAAACCTGGTGCCGCACTTGCAGATGCGCGGAAGTCCGCGGCGGCGCGATTCTTGTGCGGAGCCGGGGCAGGTCGGACGCCAAACTGGCAGAGAAACGCCCGGACCCGTGTCCCATTGGATGCCAAACTGACATGAGCATGCGCGCCTTCCTCTGGACGTTCCTCGCCGCCGCGGCGAGTCCCGCGCAGGACCTGACCATCGCGGTCAGTCGGGTCGACGGGTCGGCGCTCGCCGGCACGGTGGTCTCGCTGACCGAGGACCACCTCGAGCTGCGCACCCAGGAGGGCGTGGTCACCGTACCCCTGCGCGACGTGATCGCCCTGCACGGGGCGGTGCCGCGCCTCGGCGCACCGGTCACCGCCCGTCTCGCCGGGGGCGACGAGCTGCACGGCGAGCTGCGCGGCGGGGATCCGGCAGGGGAGACGGTGACCGTCGAGTCGCGCTCGCTCGGGCCGATCAGCGTGCCGATCGACCGCCTGCAGACGCTCGTGTCGCACCGGGTCGCCGGCGAGACCCCGGCGACGGCCTTCGTGCTGCCGGCCGAGGGCAACGCCGACGAGGCGTTGTTCCTTCCCGCGCGGCGCGGCTTCGACACGGTCTACGGCGCAATCCACCGGTTCACGACCGGCGGCGTCGTGTTCGCGCCCGAGGGCGGGACGCCCCGCGAGTACGGGCTCGACCGGTTTGCCGCCGTCGCCGTGCGCCCGCTGGAGGAGTCCGGGGAAGGCACCGCCGGCGATCTACAGCTGATCACGCGCGCCGGCGACGTACTCGCGCTGCGCGCCGCGCGCGGCGGCAAGGACGCGGCCGAGCTGGTCGACGTGCGCGGCCGGGCCTTCACCCTGCCGTGGGCCGAGGTCGCTACCCTCCTGTTCGCGGGAGGGGACCGCGTGTTCCTGTCCGACCTGCAGCCGGACGCGGTCGAGGAGGCGTCCGCGCTCGCGGGCGACGAGCCGCTCTACCCGTGGCGTCGCGACCGCAACGTGCGCGGCGGCTTCCTGGTGGTCGGCGGGCACACGTTCGCGCGCGGCCTCGGCGTGCACAGCCGCTGCGTGCTGACCTTCACCGTGCCCGACGGCTGCGTGGCGTTCGCCGCGCGGGTCGGCATCGATGACGAGGTCCTCGACCTGCCTGCGCGCGGCGACGCGGTCGTCACCGTCCTCGTCGACGGGCAGCCGATCGTCGAGGACGTGCGCGTGCGGGTCGGCGAGCCGTCGCACAGCATCGGCCCGCTGCCGGTCCGCGGCGGCAGCAAGCTGACGTTGAAGGTCGACTTCGGCGAAGGCCTCGACCTCGGCGACCGCGTCGACTGGCTGCACGCCGTGCTGCTGCGCCAGCGTCCGAAGACCGGAACGTGACGCCGCCCGGGACAAGCCCGCCGGAGTACGCCTGGCCCCTCGTGTGGCAGCTCCACGGCGTCGTGCCCTGGCTCGCGGCCGGCGCGGCGCTCGCGCTCGTGGTCGGCCTGCTGCGGGCGCGCGCGGGGAGCGCGGTGGTGCGCCTGCCGGTGCTCGTCGCCGCAGCGCTCCTGCTCGCCGCGGCGCTAGATCCGCGCCTCCCCGAGACGGTGCTCACGACGCCCGCGACCCGATGGATCGCGACGGGCAGCGTCTCGCCCGCGCTGCGCGAGGCGCTCGAACGAGCCGCCGGATCCGGGACGGTGGTGGAGGAGGTGGGCGACGATCCCGGCGCGCTCGCGGTCGCCCTGCGCGCACGTGACGGTGCGGCGCATCCGGCCTTGCTGTGGGTGGCGCCGATCGCGGGCGAAGGCGCGCCGGCGGGCGCCGACCTCGACGTCGCGGTGTTCGGCGCGGTGGCGCCCCTCGGCTTCGACCCCGACCGCGTCGAGCTCCGTGCGGCGGGCGTGCCGCGCGCCGGCCGGCCGCTCGCGCTCGAACTCGTCGGTCTGCCCGAGGACTGGACGGCGCAGGTCGAGGTCACCGGACCGGACGGCGGTCCGTTGCCCGCTGCACAGGAGCCGGCCGGAACAGGCCTGCGGATCGAAGTCGTCCCCGAGCGTGCCGGTCCACACTCCGTGCGCGTCGAGGCGCGTGCGGGGGGGCGCACGTTCGCGGCGAGCGGCATCTGCGACGTGCCGCCGCCGCCCCCGGTGCTCGTCGTCGGCGCCGAGGGCGACCCGGTCGCTGCGGCGCTCGAAGCGCAGGGTTTCGCGGTGGAGCGCGCGGCCGAACTGCCCGCGGACCTCGCGCGCTTCGCGAGCGTGGTCGCGGGCCGCACGCTGCGCGCGGACGAGCAGCGCGCGCTGCTCGCGTACGCCGCGGACGGCGGCGGGGTGTTGCTGCTCGGCTCGCCGGCAGGCGGCGCGCTGCCGATCGAGGGCGAGCCCGCCGCTGTGCTGTCGCCGGTCGTGCTCGCCGCACGCCCGACGCCGGCCGCCTCGGGCGAGGAGGCCGGCGAGGACGCGACCGGCGAGGCGACCGGACCACCGACCGACGCCGAGGTGGATCCCTTGCCGGCGCGTCGCGAGCCCGACCCGGCGCAGAGCGGCGACGCGACCGGCGCGAAGCTGCAGCCCGGGCCCGAACGGGAGGTCGAGCGCCGGTTCGTCGCGATGGCGTTCGTGATCGACCGCTCGCAGAGCATGCTGGAGCGCGAGGGGCCCGCCGGGCAGACGCGCATGGACTACGTGCTGGCGGCCGCGCAGGGGACGGCGAGCCGGCTCCTGCCGGGCGACCAGATCGCGATTGTGACCTTCGGCAACCGTGACGCCGAGGAGGTCGCGCTGCCGCTGACCGACGCGACCGCGTTCGCCCGGGTGCACGGCGCGTTCGCCGGCCTCGCCGCGCGGCGGAACGAAGGCACGTACGTCGTGTCCGCGCTCGAGCGCGTCCGCACCCTGCTCGCCGGCTCGCAGGCCGCGGTCAAGCACGCGATCGTGATCACCGACGGGGTGATCCAGGACCTGACGCTCGCGATGCCGCGCGTGCGCGCACTGCGCGAAGCAGGCGTGACCGTGAGCATGATCCGCTTCGGGGCCGGGCCGGAGGAGCTCATGGTGGACCTCTCGTGCCGGCGCTTCGCCGAACTCGGCGGCGGCAAGTACCTGCACTCGACCGACACCAGCGAGGTGCCCGCGCTGGTGAGCACGGAGGTGAAGCGCGTGGTCGGCCGGGGCGACCACACCGCTGCGGCCGAGCCCGGCGCCGGCGCCGGCGATGCGAAGTCGGACGAGGTCGCACCCCGGGAACCGGAGAAGCAACCCGAGGCACCGCCGCCGCCGCCCGACGCGCCGCGTCCCCCCGCGATGCTGCGCGTGCGCGCGGTCGACGACAGCGCGCTGCTGGCGTCGCTGCCGCGTGACGCGATCCCGCCGCTGGGCGGCATCCTCCCGGTGTCCGCCCGGCCGAACGCGCACGTGCTGCTCGTCGCGGGGGACGACGGCCGCCCGGTCCTCGCGTTCACGAACTACGGCCTCGGGCGCGTCGGCGCGTGGACCGCGGACCTCGCCGGTGGCTGGTCGGCGGCGTGGCGTGCCGCGCCGGAGTTCCCCGCATGGGTCGCGCAGTGGGTCGCGAGCCTTGCTC
>DATGPD010000258.1:0-2902 GCA_035305285.1 Planctomycetota bacterium | reverse complement strand
ACCTCGCCGAGGACGCGGTGCAGGACGCGCTGATCGCGCTGTGGCAGGCGAGCCGGTCGGCAGGCGAAGGTGCCGCGCACGCGCTCGCGCCCTGCTGCCGGGCGGCGCTCGCCGCGCGCGGAGCGGCTGCCGTTCCGCCGGACCCGCACGAGGTGCGACGCTGGCTCCTGCGCGCGGTGTGCCATCGCGCGCTGCACAAGCGCCGCACGCTGCTACGCCGGATGCGGCACGAGCTGGCGGCCGCGCCGGCGACGGTGCGCGCGGGCGACAACCCGCTGCACCATGCCTGGCTCGCGGAGCTGCACGAGCGCGTCGGGCAGGCGCTCGATCGTCTGCCGCCGGCGCAGCGCGAAGCAGTGCGCCTGCGCGCCGAGCACGGCCTCGACTACCACGCGATCGCGTGCCGCACCCGGGTGCCGCTCGGCTCGGTCCGGTCTCGTCTGAACCGCGCGCGCGCACGGCTGCTGGCGTTGCTGCCGGACGTGGAGCCTGCGCCCGACGTGCGGCGTGACGCCGGCGGTTGACGTCCTTCTGGATGAGGTCCGCGGTCTGCGTGCTGCCGGCTCGCGCCCGGGCAGGGTCGTGCCAGCCGACGCCCGGACCGGTCGTCCTCTCCGGCACACGCGGCGGACGCACGCTGCACGAGCGTGCCGAGAGGGACCGGCGCTCGTCGCACCCACACGCGATCGCGATTTCCCTCGCGTCCGCGGAACCGTGGCCGCGCGAGCGGCACTGGGCGCGGCGATGACGACGTTCCCCTTCCCGGCCGCGCAGGCGCTGGTCCTCGCCCTCGCGGCAGCAGTGCTCCGCGCCCAGGATCCGCGTGAGACGCCGGAGCGCCCTGCGCACGGCGGGCACGAGGCGAGGCCCGGCGCGGAGGCGCCGGCGCCGGCCTTCCGTCTGCTCGACGTGTCCCTCGACCTGCTCACCGCGGTCGGCACCTCGACCGAACGCGACCACGTGCTGCGCGAGCTGAAGGGCGGCGGGCACGACCCGCGCAAGCGCGGCTTCTCCCTGCGCAACGTGGAGCTGTCGCTCGCCGGCGCGGTCGATCCGTACTTCCGCGCCGAGGCGCACGTGGTCACCTACGTCGACGCGTTCGACCAGGAGACGGTGGTCGAGCTGGAGGAGGCATTCCTGACCACGCAGGCCCTGCCCGCCGGCCTGCAGCTCGAAGTCGGACAGTCCTTCACCGAGTTCGGCCTGCACAACCCGCGGCACCCGCACGCGTGGTCGTTCCTCGACCAGCCGGTGATCCTGTCCCGCGTGTTCGGGCCCGACGGCATGCGCGGTCCGGGCGCGCGTCTGTCGTGGGTGTTGCCGCTGCCCTTCTTCGCCGAGCTGCACGGCGGCGTGCAGAACGCCTCCGGCGAGACGATGGCGAGCTTCCTCGCGAGCGACGAGTTCTACGAGGAACGCGCGATCGGCGGGCGATCCTTCGTGGCGCGCGACGTCCGCTCGCTCGCGGACCTCGTGTGGCTCGGCCGGCTGCGCACCTCGTTCGGCCTGGGCGCGGAGACCTCCCTCACGCTCGGCGCCTCGGTCCTGTTCGGTCCGAACGCGACCGGCCCCGGCGCGGACACGCAGGTCTTCGGCGCCGACTTCACATGGCACTGGCACGGCACCGGAGGCTCCGGCGGACGTCCGCTCGTGACCGTGGAAGGCGAAGTGGTCGCACGCCGCTTTGTCGCCGCCGAACAGGTCGACGTGAACGATCCGGGCGATCCCGGCGACGACTTCGTGGTCGCGCGCGACACCCTCGAGGATCTCGGCGCGTACGTGCAGGTCCTGTGGAACTTCGCGCCGCGATGGACCGCCGGCCTGCGCGGCGAGTGGGCCTCGGGCGCGGGCGGCAGCTACGTCGCCGCGACCGACCGTTTCGACCGCGCCGGCGACCCCTTCCGCGCCGACCGCGTGCGCCTCTCGTCCCTCCTGTCGTTCGAGCTGACCGAGTTCTCGCGCATCCGCCTGCAGTATGACTTCGACGACAGCGACGCGCACGGCGGCGACGCGCATTCGGTGTGGCTCGGCTTCGACGTGAACCTGGGCAAGCACGCGGCGCACGCGGATTGACGCCGGATGGCGCCCGAGACCGGCCGCGCGTGGGCCGTGGACAGCGCAAGGTTCCGTCCGCCGGCGCACGCGTTCCGTGCGGTGCGCCCGCCGGCGACGCGAACTCGGGGTGGCTGGCGTCCACGGTCAAGGCCGGCGCACATCCTGCGTTCGATCGGCCGCGACTCGTGAGCGTCGGGACCGCGTGAAAACGGAGCACGCACGTCGTGTCGGTCCATACGCTCCCTGCGCACCCGTCTGCCACGCGGATGCTCTCCGAGGGAGCGGCCGACCGCCGCCCTCACGCGGTGCAAGGCGCCGGAAGGCCCGCCTCATCAGGCGACACGAAGCGACGATCGCGCGCGCATTTCGCGGTCGCCACGATCCGCGCTGCGATGGCCCGTGGCACCCCACCGCGCGCCATTGCCGGAGGTCACCGCGCGGGTCGCAAACCGCAATGCTCCGACCCGCCGTGCGCCGGCCATCGCGAGTCCGGATGATGACGGTGCCGGCTCGCGCGTGTTCCGCGCGAGCGGCGCGGGCCGTTCGGGGGTCGTCCGCCATGGACACGCGACACGACTCTCCTCCTTCCCCTGATCGTTGCGGAGGACGACGGCAGCGCGTCGGTCGCCCGTCTACCCGAGGCGGACGTCCGCCTCGGGCGCGGTCACGCCGACTGGACGATCGCCGTCTTGTCGGGGCTCGGACCGTCCAGGTCCTTCACGAGGATCGTCTCGGCGTCGGACGGCACGTGGACCGTCACGCAACGACTGCTCGTGGACACCTCGTGTTGGGTGGGAGGCGGGTCGCTGGACGCGCACGTGAACTTCACCTCGAGGTGCGTTACGGT
>DATGPD010000257.1:0-4038 GCA_035305285.1 Planctomycetota bacterium | reverse complement strand
AGCGCGTCGGCGGCGCGCACCCGGCGTTCGGCCGCGGCGACGTCCGGCCGCCGGCGCACGAGGTCGGCGGGCAGCCCGGCCGGCACGGGCGGGCCGAGGTCGGGGAGTTGCGGTGCGCCGGTGAGCGCACCGGCCGGGTAGCTGCCGAGCAGGACCTCCAGGCGGCGCACCGCGCGCGCGTGCGCTTCGATCCAGCGGGTCACCTCCGCCTCGGCCGCGGCGACGTTCGCCAGCGCGAGGCGCTCGTCGAGGCGGGAGCCGAGGCCGGTCTCGGCGCGGTCCTGCACGCGGCGCGCCGAGTCGCGGAACGACTCGGCGGTCGCGCGCGCGAGCTGGAGCTGGCGCTCGTTCTCGACCAGCGTGAACCACGCCTTCGCGGCCTGCGCACTGAGCGACAGCCACGCGCCGGCGAGGTCCGCCTCCGCGGCTGCGACCTCCTCGAGCGCGGCGCGCTCGCGCGCCTCGAGCCGACCCCACAGGTCCAGCTCCCAGCTCAACGACAACCCGGTTTGGTAGCGCGTCGTGGTCAGCGCACCGCCGAACGGGAAGCCGACGAAGCGCACGCGGTCGCGCTGCGCGTCGAAGGTGGCGGCGACCTGCGGCCAGCGGTCGGCACCCGCGATGCGCGCCTGCGCGATCGCGGCCTCGATGCGCGCCGCGGCGGCGCGCAGGTCGTGGTTGTGCGCGAGCGCCAGGTTGACGATGCGCGTGGTGTCCGCATCACCGAAGCGCTCCCACCACGGGCGCGTGTCGGCCGGCGCGGCGGGGACCTCCTCGCCGGCGACCCATTTGGCGGGGATCTCGAACGAGAGCGGCGGGCGATCGATGCGCGGCGGCGCGGTGCAAGTGCACGCGAGCAGCGCGGCACCGAGTGCCGCGGCGAACACGGGGCGTTGGACGTTCACGCGCGTACCTCGGTTTCGGCGGAGAGCCCGGCAGCGACGAACCGCACGAGGTCGCGCGCGAGGCGTTCGACCGCCGCGGGCGTCTCGGGCGGCCTGCCCCCGAGCCAGGTGATCGGCTCGCGGCAGGTCATCGTGTGCGCCATCGCGCCGACCACGAACTGCATGCGCCAGGCGAGTGCCTCCGCGGCGAGGTGCGGCAGGCTGCGCGCCAGCGCGGCGGAGAACCGCTCCAGCACCGGGCGGAACTCGCGCTCGAACAGCGTGCGCGCCACGTCGGCGGCGTCGTGGTAGAAGCGGCCGAGCAGCCGCATCAGGCGCTCCCCCTCGCCGCCCGGCGCGCAGGCCAGGCGCAGCGCCGGCGCGAGGAACGCGTCCAGCACGGCTTCGACCGGCGGCGCGTCGGGGCGCGCCCGGGCTTCGACCTCGTCCAGGCGGGCCAGGCGCTCGGCGTTGAGTGGCCGGAGGCGCTGCAGCACGACCGCTTCGATCAGCGCCTCGCGCCCGCCGAAGTGGTAGTGCACCGCGGCCGGGTTCACGTGCGCCGCGGCCATCACGGCGCGTAGCGAGGTCGCGGCGATCCCGCGCTCGGCGAACAGGCGTTCGGCCGCGTCCAGGATCTGCTGCTTGGTGTCCGCCATCGGAGGGGCGGCGCAGTCAAGCGATTCAATCAACCGACTGCAAGCGCGGCGTACGCATTCATGCGCGGCGCCGGGTTGGCGGGTGGTGGCGCGTGCGGAGTTCCTTCCGGGCAAGGGCGGCGGTCGGCGCGAGCGAGGAACGAACACACCCCTGCGCGCTGCTTGAGGATGCGCGCGCATGCGCCTCCGTGGGCGGTCCGTGGCGACCGGCAGGAGCTTCCCGCGGCGCAGGGCAAACATCCCGCACGGCCGCACACGAGAAAGCGCAGCGTGCCCGGCGGCCACACGCGGCGGCTCGCCACGAACCGTTCGAGTGTGCGGTTCTCGAACGCAATCGGGCGAACCGGCCGAGGGCGCAGGAGCGCGCCCGCCGGCCGCGCGCCCGGGGGGCTCAACGTTCCTTCTGCGCTGCCTGCGGCTGTGGCGAGCCGGCGCGGCGGAACAGCCACACGAAGCCGTGGAAGTCGGCCTTGCCGTCCTTGATGCCCATGTGGTTGTCGCCGACCAGCAGGTCGAGGTCGCCGTCGCCGTCGTAGTCGGCGACCGAGACCTGGGTGCGCGCGCCGAGCCCGCGCGCGGCCTTCTTGTCGACGAGCACGCGCGGAGGTTCGAAGCGCGGCGCGCCCGCTTCGCCCGTGTTGCGGAACCAGTAGACGCTGCCCTGCTGACTGCCGCACACGAGGTCCGTGCGCCCGTCGCCGTCCCAGTCGGCCGGGAACGGCATCTGGTAGCCGCCGGGCACCGCGAGCAGGTCGCCTTCGGTGTCGTGCAGCTCGGTCAGCGCGGTCGCGAAGCGCGGCTCCTTCGCCGTCCCTTCGTTGACGCACAGGTAGATCCCGCCGTGGTCGGTGCCGACGAGCAGATCGAGGTCGCCGTCGCCGTCGTGGTCGAACGGAACCCACGAGTAGGCGCGGAAGCCCGGACCCGCGCCGGACGTGTGCTTGTTCGCGTCGGTGTCGTAGAAGCGCCCCGCGTGCATGCGCCCGCCGTCGCGGTCGCGCAGCTCTTCCGGTAGGCCGAAGCCGTCCTTGCTGCCGCGCAGCACGAACGGCACGCCGACGTAGCAGCCGGTGACGATGTCGATGTGGCCGTCGGCGTCGAGGTCCGCGAACCGCGGACTGATGCCGACGCATCACCAGTTGTGGATGCGGATCGGCTTCCCGGCGGCGGACAGCGGCTCCTTCTCCACCCAGCGCGGCGTGCCGCGCTCGCCCTCGTCGACGAAGCGGCGGATGCCGCCGCGGAAGTCGCTGACCAGCAGCTCCGGCTTGCCGTCGCCGTCGAGGTCGTGGAGGAGCGGGCCCGCGTGGCCGATGCCGGCCACCGTGTCGATGACGGCGCCGTCGGCTTCGACCTTGACTGCGGGCTCGAGCGGCGTGGCGTCCTGTGCCACCGCGACGCCGGCGAGGAACAGGCCGGCGAGGCCACGTTGCGCTGTGTTCTTCTGCATGCGGCAACTCCTTTGCGCCGGGATCCGGCGCGCACGAGCCGAGCGTAGCGCGGGGGCGCCGGGTACGTAGCGATTCCCGGCCCGACCGGGAACGGTTCGGCACGAGGCGCCGGAAGCTCACCGTGCCAGGTACTATGCGCCACTGACCCATAGTCGATGCGCGCTTCGAAGCCGCATACGCCATGGCCTTCGACCGGCTTGCGGAAGCCAGCGGGAACCCGCGCAACCTCGACGAGCCGTACCCCTCGGTGGCCGTCGTCTGCTCCGCGCAAGGCGTCATCGACAACGGCGGCCTGCAGTACTTCTTCGACCGACTTCCCGGGCACCCCGCCGTACTCGGTGTTCAGCGCGGCGTACCGCAGGATCGGCGCGGCGGCCGACGCGCTGGAAGAGCGCCGTCGCGATGTTCCCTTTCCCCTCGCCCGAGCGCGATGCCCGCGCGCGCAAGCGGTTCATGGACGGCTTCGCGCCGCGGACCCGGCCGGCCGCCCGGCCTTCGTGGAGCTCGACGTGCTGTGCGGCAACGCCGAGATCTGGCTGCTGCTCGACGATTACGGCGAACGGCACCCGGTCGAGTTCGGGCTGCGTTGACGCGCGTTCAGCCCCGGCCGGCGAGCCCGAGCTCGGCGGCGTGCGGGCGCAGCGCCTCGATCACGAAGCGCGCCTGCTCCTCCAGCGACACGCCGAGCACCGCGCACGCGCGCAAGACCTCGTCGCGCTCGACCGAGGCGGCGAACCGTGCGTCCTTGAAACGCTTCAGCACGCTCTTCGGCTCGAGGCCGGCGATGCCGTTGGGGCGGACCAGCGCGCACGCCATGACGAACCCGGTCAGCTCGTCGCTCGCCGCGAGGGAGCGCGCCATGTCGGTCGTGTAGGGACGACCCCATTTCGTGTAGTGCGCGGCGATCGCGTCGGCGATCTCCGCTTCGCCGCGTTCGCGCAGCACGGCGACGATGCGCGCCGGATGTTCCCCGGGCCAGCGCTCGTAGTCGGCGTCGTGCAGCAGCCCGGCGATGCCCCACCTGTCCTCGTCGCCGCCGCGCAC
>DATGPD010000256.1:0-2993 GCA_035305285.1 Planctomycetota bacterium | reverse complement strand
GTCGCGGTGGAACTGCGCTCCCGACTCGTCGAAGGCACACGCGATGATCCGCTCGAACCACGGCGCGTGCGCGAGCACGCTGGCGATCGCCACGCGCGCGGCCTCGGCACGCGGATAGCCGTAGACACCGGTCGAGATCGCCGGGAAGGCTATGGTGCGGATGCTCCCGTGCTCGCGCGCGACGCGGAACGCGCTGTCGTAAGCGCTGCGGAGCAGCTCCGGCTCGCCGTGGCTGCCACCGCGCCACACCGGGCCGACCGCGTGGATCACGAAGCGCGCGGGCAACCGATAGCCCTGGGTCAGCACCGCCGACCCCGTCGGACATCCGGGATGACGCCGGCATTCCGCGAGCAGCTCCGGCCCGGCAGCGCGGTGGATCGCGCCGTCCACGCCGCCGCCGCCGCGAAGGCTCTCGTTCGCGGCGTTGACGATCGCGTCGACCACGAGCGTGGTGATGTCGGCGAGGACGACCTCGATGGTGGCGGCGGGCATCGTGACTTCGGGATGTCGAACGCGGGGGGCGGTGCCGGGTCCTGCGCCGATTGTGTACGCGACGCCCCTCGCCTGCAGCCGCGCGATGCGCCCGGAAGGCATACCCGGCACCCGGCGGCTGACGCGACCCGCTTCGCAACGTTCGGGCAGGGCCGGCTCACGAAGGCGGAGCGACATGCGGGTGAGGCGCTCCTGCGTGCACCGCGCGGCGCGAACGCGCGACCACCATGCGGAACAAGGCGGGTCGGGTTGATCACCCCGTGACCCTGCGCAGGCGTCCGCGCTTCTCCTTCCGTCTGGACTGCACCCTCGCGCAGGCGTGTTCGTCGCGAACCGAAACGGCCAGGGACGCTGCCGACCGGCCCGCGCCCCTCCGCCGCCTACAACGCGGCGACCGCGCGCAGCACGTCGGTGCTCGACACGAGCCCGATGAACTGCCCGCGGTGGCGCACCAGAAGCCGGTGCACGGAGTACTGCATCATCGTGCGCGCGACCTCGGGCACGGTCGCGGTCTTCTCGACCGCGTAGACCTCGCCCGACATCACGTCGGCGGCGACGTCCTCGACGGTGTCGGGCACGGCGCTGCTCGGGAGGCCGTACTCCTCATCGGTGTCCCAGGCCGGCGCATCGTAGAACCCCGAGACCGGTTCGCGGTCGGCGCCCTCGGCGTAGCGTTCGACCAGGTTGCGCAACGACACGACGCCGACGATCTGGCCCGCCTCGTCGGTGACCGGACAGCCGCTGATGCGATGCTCGGCCAGGGTGCGGGCGACCTCGGCGATCGGCGTGCGCCGGCTCACCGAGATGACCGAGGGCTGCATGATCTCGCCGGCGGTGAGCTCGGAGAGGGGATTCTTCTGCGGATGCACGGTTGCCATGAGGAACTCGCGGTAGCGACGGCGCAAGGTTAGCAGGCCGCTGCCACCGGCGCCGGCGCACCCGGGCAACGCGTGCGCGGCACGCGGTTTTCCGGGGAGGCGTGCAGTGACCGACCGGTGACCGGCGCGGGCAGGGATCGCTCGTCTACTCCGCCGAAGAGGTCCCGATGCCGAGCTTGCGCACTCCCCTCCTGGCCCTGGCCGCCGCCGCGTCTGCCGTGCCTGCCGCCGCGCAGCACGGCCCTCCCGCCTGCCACGTCGTCGTCCCGCAGTTCCGCACCTTCGCCCACGCGGGACACCACCCCGTGGTCATCGAGCGCGTCGACGCTCGGGTCCGGATCGTCGGACAGACCGCGCGCACGACGCTGACCATCGACCTGCACAACCCCGGCTCGGGGCAAGCCGAGGCCGTAATCCTCCTGCCGGTCCCCGGCGAAGCCGCGGTCAGCGGCTTCGCGTTCGCCGGCCCGGCGCCCGAGCCGACCGCGCGCCTCCTGCCGGCCGAGGAAGCGCGCGCGACCTACGCCGACATCGTCCGCCGCCTGCGCGACCCCGGTCTCCTGGAGTTCGCCGGCGCACGCCTGATCCGCAGCTCGGTGTTCCCGATCGCGGCGCACGGGCGCAGCAAGGTCCGGCTGAACTACGAGCACGTGCTCGAGGCTGACGGCCCGCGGATCGACTACGTGCTGCTGCGCAGCGAGGCGCTCGGCCGCCAGGCCCCGTGGACCATCGACGTCGACGTGGAGACCCGCCGGCCGATCGCGATCGTCTACTCGCCCAGCCACGCCATCGACACGCGGCGGGTCGCAGCGAACCGCATGCGGGTGCAGCTCGCCGCGGGGCACGAGGCGACGCCGGGTGCGTTCCGCCTGTCGTTGGTCACCGATCAGGGGGCAGGCCCCGCCGCCTCCCTGTTCGCGTACCCCGACCCGCGCGTCGGCGGCGGCTACTACCTCCTCCTCCTCGGTGCACCGCCGGCCCGGCCGGGCAAGCCGGTGCGCCGCGAAGTCACCGTCGTGCTCGATCGCTCCGGCAGCATGGCCGGCGAGAAGTTGGACCAGGCGCGCGCCGCGGCGCTGCAGGTGATCGCAGCCCTCGACGACGGCGAGCAGTTCAACCTCATCGACTACGCGACGACGGTCGAGCGCTTCGCGCCGCGTCCGGTGGTCAAGGACGACCGGTCGCTCGCGAAGGTCAGCGCGTACCTCGGGGCGCTGCGCCCGCTGGGCGGAACCAACACCCACGACGCCCTCCTGGAGGCGCTGCGCCAGCCGACCGACGGCGTCGCTCTGCCGATCGTCCTGTTCCTCACCGACGGCCTGCCGACGGTGGGCACCACCGCCGAGCGCGCGATCCGCGAGATGGTCGCCGCGGGCAACGCCGCCCGACGTCGCGTGTTCACGTTCGGCGTCGGCGAGGACGTCAACGTGCCGCTCCTCGACCGCATCGCCGAGGGCACCGGCGCGACGTCGACCTACGTGCTGCCGGGCGAGGACGTCGAGCTGAAGGTGGCGCGCGTGTTCAAGAAGCTGAGCGGTCCGGTGCTCGCCGGCCCCGCGGTGACCGCGCGCGGCGCGGACGGCAGCGAGGACCCCGCCCGCCTGCGCGAGCGCATCCCGCAGC
>DATGPD010000255.1:0-14431 GCA_035305285.1 Planctomycetota bacterium | reverse complement strand
ACCTGCGTGAACGCTCCGCCCTCGTCCGGGCTGCGCAGCAGGAGCAAATCGTCGTGGCCGTCGCCGTCGTCGTCGCGCGCCTCGATCTCGTAGCAGCCCTTCCCGCACGGCCAGCCCGGGTTGTTGCCCCAGAAGCCCTGCAGGCGCGGGTCGGGCGCGCTCATGTTCGGCACGAAGAAGTGGTGCGCGAGCCGGTCGCTGCGCGGGTCGACGCCGAGCACCATGTCGAAGCCGGCGGTCGTCCGGTAGGTCGCTGCGTCGCACACCGACCCCGGCGGGTAGTCGGCCCAGGGCCAGAAGCGCCCGAGGTCGGCGGTGTGCGCGAGCAGCGTGTGCAGCCGCGTCGCGCCCGCGCCGTCCTCGGCGACGAACCAGAGATCTCGGTTCCCGTCGCGGTCGAAGTCGCACGTGCCCGCGGCGCGCACCGCGCGCGGCACCGGCTGCCCCTGCGCGTCGAGCACCGGCGCGTAGCGCGCGACGCTCCAGTCCTGCGGCCAGGCCGGGAAGGCGGGCGGCGTCGTCGGCTGCACGACCGCGGCGCCTTGCGCCGACGCGAGCGCCGTCGACGCGACGAAGGGCAGCAGGAGGTGCGTTCGCATGGGCCTCGGAACCGGCGCAGGATAGCGCGCCCGTCGAACGGAGGAGCGCCGGCGCGATCCTCCGGGACGGGCGGTGCCGGCATGTCGGTGTCCGAGCCGGGCCGGTCCGCCGGCCTCGTGACTCAAAAAAGACACAGGAGCCGGGCCCCCTGCCTGTGTCGGTCCGGCTCCTGTTGGTCCCGTGCAACGCGCACGGGCCCGGGCGGCCGCGAACGCAGTGCGGCCACGGCATGGGTGCTTCGTCGCCGAGCTTCCGCCGGAGCTTTCTGCCGGAGTCAGCGACGGCCGTGCGTTCCGGCCGAATCCAGCGCGTCGAGCAGCAGTTCCAGCGACTCCAGGAAGCCACGGAACTCGGCGCCGGCGATCGCCGGCATCGGCTTGGCGGATTCGGCGAAGTCGGACTCGAGCGGAGCGTCCTCCAGGGCCGGATCGAGGGCACGCGCCACCGATGCGGCGCTGCTCGCCTCGGCCGACAGGCCGAGGCGGCGGTAGAGCCGCGCGGCCTCGGCGTGCACCATCGCGTTGCCGCGGTGTTCGCTGCGCGCGCGCCGCATCGCCTCGGCCGCGCCGGCGGGATCGCCGCGCAGCTCGCACACCGTCGCGCGCGCGAGCGCCGCCCGCGGGCTGCGCTGCTCGGCGGGAGCGCGGTCGAGGACACGCTCGGCGAGGGTGAGCAGCTCCTCGCGGTCGACCGGTCCTTCGGCGTGCTTGGCGAGGTCGAGCAGGTGGTCGACGGCCATCGCCCACGAGGTCGGGCTGCCGTCGATGTCGAGCAGGCGCACGAGGTCACGGCGCAGCTCCGCCTGTGCCTCGCGGCCGCCGAGCTGGCGCAGCGTGTCGATGCGGAAGTGCAGCAGGTCGGCGTTGAGGCCGCCGGTCTCCGCCGCGCGGTTCAGGTCGTGCAGCGCCTCGGCGTAGTTCTGCAGACGGTGGTAGGCCTTGGCGCGGACGAACCAGGCGCGCGCGTAGCTTGTGTCACGCGCCAGCACGTCGGAGGCCTTGGCGACGGCGCGGTTCAGCAGGTTGCGCCGCTCCTCGGCGGTCACCTGGCGCTGCTGGTCGTCGTGCGTGAGCCACGCCTGCGCGAGCGCCGACTCGGCGCCGGCGAGGTCGGCTTCGAGGGCGCGCATGCGCAGGCTCTGCCAGAGGACTCCGGCGCCGATGGTCAGCGCGAGGATGAGGAGCACGAGGCCCGCGACCGTCGGCTGCTTCAGCGCTAGCCGCCACAGCCGCTTGAGCGGGCCGGGCAGGCGCGCGTGCACGCGCTCGCCGCGCAGGAAGCGCTCGAGGTCCTCGGCCAGCTCCAGCGCCGAGCCGTAGCGGTCGGCGGGGTCCTTCTCCAGCGCCTGCAGCACGATCGCCTCGAGGTCGGGAGGCACGTCGCGCCGCAGGCGGCGCGGGCGCAGCGGATCGGTGGACAGCACCTGGCCGAGCACCGCCTGCGTGCTCGGCCCCTGGAACGGCGGCTCGCCGGTGAGCAGTTGGTACAGCGTCGCGCCGAGCCCGTACACGTCGGAGCGGTTGTCGACCGCGCCGCGCTCGCCGAGGATCTGCTCGGGCGCCATGTACATCGGCGTGCCGACCAGCGCGCCGCTCTCGGTCATCGAGCCGGTGCCGGCTTCGCGTGCGAGGCCGAAGTCGGTGATCTTCACCCCGGCGTCGTTGGCGCACAGCATCACGTTGCTCGGCTTGACATCGCGGTGCACGACGCCGTGGTCGTGCGCGAACTGCAGCGCGCGCGCGACCTGCGCGCCGATCTCCGCGGCCTGGCGGATCGGCATCGGGCCGGCGCGCAGGCGCTCGTCGAGGGTGAGCCCGTCGACGAACTCCATCACGAAGTAGTGTAGGCGCGCCTTGTGGCCGAGGTCGAGGACCTTGCACAGCGACGGATGGTCGATGCGCTGCATGATCTGACCCTCGCGCATGAAGCGGGCGAGCGCGTGCTCGGTGAGGGTCAGGCTCGGCGGCAGGATCTTGAGCGCCACGCGGCGGCCGTCGGCGAGGCGCACCGCCTCGTACACCACGCCCATCGACCCCTTGCCCACCTCACGCTGGATCGCGAACTGCGGCAGCTCCTGTGCCAGGGTCTCCGGTGCGAAGGTGTAGAAGTCGGCGCGCGCGCCGAAGTCCAGCCGGTCGTCGGTCACGGGTTCGCCAGAGCGGCGCGGATCCGCAGGAGGCTCTCGAGCAGGGGACGCAGCTCCGCCAGGGGCACCATGTTCGGTCCGTCGGACGGAGCGTGGTCGGGGTCCTCGTGGACTTCGAGGAACAGGCCGTCGACGCCGCACGCGACCGCGGCGCGCGCCAGGTACGGCACCTTGGTGCGGTCGCCGCCGGAGGCGTGGCCCTTCCCGCCGGGGCGCTGCACCGAGTGCGTCGCGTCGAACACCAGCGGCTGCCCGGTGGCGCGCATGGTGGGAAACCCGGCGAAGTCGACCACCAGCGTGTGGTAGCCGAAGCTCACGCCGCGCTCGGTGATGAGCACGTTGGGGTTGCCCGCGCCGCGCACCTTGGCGACCACGTTCGCCATGTCCTCGGGGGCGAGGAACTGGCCCTTCTTGACGTTGACCGCGCGCTGCGTGCGCGCGGCCGCGACCAGCAGGTCGGTCTGCCGGCAGAGGAACGCCGGGATCTGCAGGCAGTCGACCGCGGGCGCGGCAGCGGCGGCGTGCGCCGGCTCGTGGATGTCGGTGAGCACCGGCACGCCGATCTCGGCGCGCACCTCGGCGAGGATCTTGAGGCCCTCGTCCATCCCGAGCCCGCGGAAGCTGCTGCCCGAAGTGCGGTTCGCCTTGTCGTAGGAACTCTTGAACACGAGCGGCACGCCGAGGTCGCGGCAGATGGCGGCGATCGCGGCCGCGTGGCGCAGCGCGTGCTCGCGACTCTCGATCACGCACGGCCCGGCGATCAACGCGAGCGGCGCGCCGCCGCCGAAGGTGACGGTGCCGACTTCCACGGCGTGGGTCGCGGCAGGGCTCATCGGATCCGATGATAACGGCCGGTTGCCGAAGCTCGCGTCGCGGCGTGGATCGTGCCGCGGAACGTCGCGCCGCCGCACGGTCCCCGTGCCGCGGGGAGTTGCCGCCGTCTCGGCAAGGGATCGAGGGCGCGCCGTGCACATCCGCGCGGTCGTGCTCGACGCGTCGGGCCGTTACCCTGCGCGGCGTGTCCTCGCCCATCCGCGTCCTTCTGACCGGGGCGACCGGCTATCTCGGCCGGTACCTGGTCGAGCAGAGCCGGGCACCCGCACGGCCCGGCGAGCCGGGGCTCGAGGTGCGCACGGCGGGTCGCGCCGGCTGCGACCACGCGGTCGACCTCGCGGTTCGTTCCGCGATCGCGCCGCTCGTCGACGCTGTCCGCCCCGACGTCGTGCTGCATGCGGGAGCCGTGTCGTCGATCGCCGCGTGCGAGGCCGCTCCCGGGATCGCCCAGGCGGTGAACGTGCACGCGACCGCGGAGCTGTGCGCGCGCGCGCCGGCGGTCGTCTACGTCTCGACCGACCTCGTGTTCGGCGGCGATCGGGCGCCGTACGGTGTCCGCGATCCCGTGCGCCCGCTGTCGGTCTACGGCCGCAGCAAAGCGGCGGGCGAGGAGGCTGTGCTGGCGAGCGCGCGCGGTGTCGTCGTGCGCGTGCCGCTGCTCTTCGGGCGCAGCTTCGACGGCCGGCGCGGCGCCACCGACATGATCCGCGCGGCAGCCGCGGACGATCGCGAGGTCACGCTGTTCGTCGACGAGTTCCGCACGCCTCTGCACGTCGCCGACGCGGCGGCGCTGCTCCTCTCGCTGTGCCGCGTGGTCGGCGCGGGCGGCGACGCGCCGCGCATCGTGCACGCTCCCGGGCGCGAGCGGCTGTCGCGCTTCGAGCTGGGGCGGCGCTTCGCCGAGTGTTCCGGCGTGCGCGCCCGCATGCGCGGCGCGCCGTGCACCGACCCGCTCCGGCCGAAGGACGTCGCCCTCGCCGGCGAGCCGGTCGGCCGCGACCTCGCCGCGGCGCTCGCCGACGCGTGAAGGCCGCCACCGCGCGCCTGGCGCGCGGGGAAAGCGCGCCTCAGCCGCGCTGGATCTCCCAGATCTCGGCGCCGAGGTGGTCCCAGGGGAGCCGCCCTTCGTCGCACTCGTCCTTATCCGGCGAGAAGTGCAGGTCGACGAAGTAGATGATCCTGCCCTGGGTCTGGCCGATGTTGCGCACGCCGTGCGCGACGCCCGGCGGGATGCGCACGAGCTGGCTGTTGCCGTCGCCGAGCACGCGCCGCATCGTCACGCCCTCGGTGGGGGAGCCGGCGCGCGCGTCGTGCAGCACGAGGAGCATCTTGTCGTGCGGCGGCACGTACCAGACGTCGGTTTGCCGGTGGTGCATGTGGTAGGCCTTGATGACCCCCGGCTCCATCGTGCTGTAGTTGATCTGCTTGACCTCGAACCCGGCGAGCTGCTGGTGCTGACCGCCGAGGAGTCGGCCCAGCTCCGTCATGGAGCCCCCGTCGTCGTTGAAGCGCCGGAGCTGGATGATCTCGACGCCGTCGATCGTCTTCGCGGCGCCGTAGTCCTGGACCGAGAACGCGGCCTTGGCGCGGTCGTTGATCTTCACGTTCGATGCCGAAGGGGAAGCGCTCACCGCGAACGCTGCTTCGCGGGCCGCTTCTGCGCCGCGGAGGCGTCGCTGCCGGCGGGCGCGGACGCCGACGTGGCCCCGTTCGGCAGGCGCCACACCTGTCCCGGGGCCGCCTGACCGTCGAGCACGGTGGTGATGTTGAACATGACGTGCCGGTTGCCGTCGGTCTTCACGCCGAAGTCGAACCGGAACGCGCTGCGACCGACCTTGTCCTTGCTCGCGGTCAGCTTGGCGCCGCGATAGCCGCCCTTCGTCTCCGCGTCGGGCGCCTCACAGAAGGCGACGAAGCGGCTCTCGGAACCCTCGTTGTTCTTGAACAGGAACAGCGACCGGTCGAACGGGATCTCCAGACCGCCCTCACGCAGCGTCAGCTTGTCGAGCTTGCCCGGGGTATTGGCCGCGAGCCACTCCTCGCTGATCCCGTACTTGCGCAGGATCGTCCGCCAGTCGTCGCCCTTGCTCTTCTTGCCGTCGTCTCCGGCGGGCTCGGCGGCCTTCTCCTTTTCCTTGTCCTTGTCCTTGCCCCTGTTCGCCTTCAGCTCGCGGTGTCCGACCTGGAGCGCCTGGACGAGCTCCTGCGGCAGGCCCTTGGCGCGGTAGTAGACGGTGTAGATCCCGGGTTCGAGCGCCGGCTCGGCGAGCTTGTCGGTGGTCATGAACGTCCCGACGATCAGCGGCGTCTCGCGGCTGGCCTCGGCGAGCGGCTTGTTCTTCTCGGTGGAACCGATCTCGCTGATCGGCACCAGGCTGACCGCGTGGTAGCCCAGGATCAGGCCGCTGTCGTCCAGGTCGTAGCGCTCCGCGCCGACCTGATCGGAGAGCAGCGGCTCGCGCTTGCCGAACGCGGAGTAGTCGTAGTCGAGACGCAGGCGCGAGCCGACCATGTCGCGCGCCGGCTCGAGCGACTTCGCGAGCCGGAAACCGAGGACCGGCTGGGTCTCGAGGGAGGCGCCCTTGCCGCGGACCCCGACGCGGAGCTGCGTCGGCGAGCCGAAGCTCATGTAGCTCCCGCCCTTGAACAGGCGGTAGTCGGGCTTCTCCTCGAAGAGCAGGGTGCCGGTGAAGGTCTTGCCGCTCTTGTCCTTGTCGCGCGCGTCGGCCAGCATCTTGCTCAGCCGATCCCATTCCTTCTCCCAGTCGCGCGCGTTGGCTCGCCTCGTGTAGCCGGTATCCGCCAGCCACTGCCACACGTTGGCGACGAGGTCGCCGTGCCCGAACGGGCCGACTGCCCCCGGGATGGAACCCACGGGCTTCGTGCTCCTGCGGTCCTTGGCGTCCTTGAGGCGCAGCGGCTCGAGCCAGGCCGGATCCCACTTGTCGCCGAGCAGGAAGTTCATCGGCTTGCCGCCGGTCGCCGCGAGCGTCCATTCCGCCTCGGTCGGCAGGCGCATCCCGGCCCACGCGGCGAACGCGACCGCGTCGCTCCACGACACGTAGGTCACCGGGTGCTTCTCGGTGCCGGGCGGGATCGCCCAGGGCAGTTGCTTCCAGTTCTGCTCCCAGTAGGTGATCCTCTTGTCGTACGACGACTGCGTCTCGGCGACCGCCTTGACGCGGTCCGGCGACTCGAAGTCGTCCTTGCGGCCATCCTTCCACCAGTGGAACGGGAAGCGGTGCCCGGTCTTCTCGACGAACACCTTGTACTGCTCGTTGGTGACCGGGAACTTGGCGAGGAAGCACGGGCCGACCTCGACGGTCGCCTGCCCGAGTTCGGTCAGGGACGTCGAGAGGATGGCGCCCTGATCCTTGGGGTTGTTCGGCGCCAGCGTCCTGGCCAGGTCGAGCAGCTGCTTGGCGTCCATCCCCATCGTCACCTTGCCGCCGGGCAGTGGAAGGAGGTCCGCCGGCAGCCCGGACGTGCTCGGTCCGGAATCCGCCTTCGCGGCATTGTCTTGAGCACCGGCGGCGAGAGCTAAAGCGGCGAAAGAGCAGGTGACGGCGCGCACGGCGCGCAGGGATGGAATCGTCATGTGCGTGATTCGCGGTCTCAGGCCAGACCGACGGCGTGCCGCCCGGGGGTGCGATGCAGACGGCACGAGCCAAGCAGAGGGAGGGGGCAGCTTACCGAGCATGCTCGAGTGCTCAACCGGGGCTTTGCCCGGTGTGCCACATTCCGTGCCGCGTTGGACCATGCCTTCTGCCCTTCGCTGCGGCGTCATCGAAACGCGCGGCGAAGCGGCGCGGCAAGGGTCGCGGCGTGCTGCAAAATCCGGTACGCGCCGTGCGCGGGCCGCGTCCGCGTGCAGACCGGGCGGCTCGTGCGCGCGCGGCCGCGACCCTAGGTCTGCGGCGCCGCCGGCGCCTGCAGGGCCGGAAAGGCCTGCGTGCCTGCGTGGGACCGCGGTGCCGGCGTCCGGCGCGGCAATCGCACGCCGGTGACGCGTGCTGCCGTCTGCGCTCCGGTCGCAGGTCGGACCGGCGCACGCGTGCGGCATCCGCACTCCGCGGCCCGGCCGCGAGCCGCCACGCGCTCCGCGCGCGCTACGCCAGCATGCCCGGCGGCGCGAAGAACCTCTTGCCGATCCGCTCCAGGCCGTCGGCCACCATGTGCGACAGGTCCGGATCGAAGTGCTTCCCCGCCTCGTAGCGGAACAGCTCGACGATCTTGGGAACGTCCCACGCGGCCTTGTACGAGCGCGCCTCGGCGAGCGCGTCGTAGACCTCGGCGAGGATCAGGATGCGGCCCGGGAGGGCGACCTCTTCGCCGGCGAGCCCGTTCGGGTAGCCGCGTCCGTCCCAGCGCTCGTGGTGCTGGTACACCCAGCGGCGCACGTCGTCGCTCTCCTCGAGGGACGCGAGGATCTCGTATCCCATCTGCGGATGTCGCTTGATGACCTCGCGCTCGTCGGCGGTGAGCGGGCCTTCCTTGCACAGGATCGCTTCGGGGATGCCGATCTTCCCCACGTCGTGCAGCTGGCTCGCGAGGCGCAGCGACTCGCGGTCCTCCTCGCTGACGCCGCAGCGTTCGGCGAGGACGTCGGCGTACCGGACCACCCGGTCGGAGTGGCCGCGCGTGGTCGGATCCTTCACTTCGATCGCGCGCGGCAGCACGCTCGCGAGCACCCGGTTCTGTGCCGCGAGGTGGTCGGCGCGCAGCTTCGCCCGCGCGGCGAAGATCGTCTGCCGGCAGGCGTTCACCAGGTCCGGCATCGACACCGGCTTCACCAACAGCTCGGCGACGCGTGAGCGGATCGCGCCCTGGGCGCCGCTGACCGTCGGGCGGCCGGTGAGCAGGATCGCCGGGATCGGCGGCTTGCTCGCCTGCGCGATGTCGACCAGCGCGGTGCCGAGCTGGTCGTCGGCGAGGTAGAGGTCGGTGACCAGGAGGTCGAAGCGCTCGTGCGTGAGCAGCTGCCTGCCTTCGAGGAACGACGTGCTCGCGGTCACGTCGAACCCGGCTTCGTCCAGCATCTGCGCCATGCCGGTCAGCACGTCCGGTTCGTCGTCCACCAGCAGGACGCGGAGCGGTCGTTCCTTCGAGGCGCTCGGGGGCCGCCCGGGCATCGGGTTCTCGGAGCCGGGCGGTGGCGAGTCGACGGTCGAACGCATGGATCTTACGTTTTACGGAGTCGCGCGAATCGGTCTCAACAGCCCGTCGAAAAAGCTCGGGGTCGGCCGTGTGCTGGGGCGCATGTCCGACCGCAGCCCGCCCGCCCGCCGCGAGCCGTACGCCTCCGGATCCGTCGCCGCTCGCGCGACGGGTTGTCGACCTTCGCCGGCTGTCCTTCCGAGACCGGTGGAATGATGGACGAAGCTTCCCGAGACCGCACGGCCGGCGCGCCGCCGATCCGGGCGCAGGTCGCGCCTGAGCAGGCCGGCTGGCGGCTCGACGTGTTCCTCGCCCGCGACCCGCGGGTCGGATCGCGCCGCATCGCCAAGGAGCTGATCGACCGCGGGCTCGTCGCCCTGCCGGGCTTCCGCAAGCCGCCGAAGGCGGGCCTGATGCTGCCCGCGGGGCAGTGGGTCGAGTTCTCTCCGCTGCCCGCCGAGCCCGAAGGCGAGCCGTCGCCCGCGGTGCCGCCCGAGCCGCTGCGCATCCTGCACGAGGACGCGTTCGTGCTGGTGATCGACAAGCGGCCGGGCCTGCCGTCGCATCCCCCCGAGGGCGCGCGCGGCGAACGCCGGCTGTCGGTCGCGACGCTGGCGCTCGCGCACTGCGGCGACCTCCCCGACCTCTCGGGCGCGGACCGCCCGGGGATCGTGCACCGGCTGGACAAGGACACCTCGGGGGTGATGGTCCTGGCCAAGACCGCCGAGGCGTTCCACTTCCTGCAGGGGCAGTTCAAGGCGCGCACCGTGGTGAAGGAGTACCGCTGCCTGTCCTACGGGGAGGCGCGCTTCGACTCCGACTGGGTGGAGGCGCCGATCGCCGACCACCCGACCCGACCCGAGCGGATGCAGGTGGTGCGCGAAGGTGGGAGGGAGGCGGTGACTTACTACGAGGTCGTCGAGCGGTTCGCCGGGTTCACCCACTTCCGTTGCCTGCCGCGCACCGGTCGCACGCACCAGATCCGCGTGCACATGGAGTTCGCCGGCTACTCGCTGGTCGGCGACAAGGTGTATCGGGCGCGCAGCCAGCAGCACGCCGCGCTGCCCCCGGAGTGTCCGCCCGCCGAACGCCAGATGCTGCACGCGTTCGCCCTGACGTTCGATCATCCCTGGAGCCGCGAGCGGTTGACGTTCACCGCGCCGATCCCGCCCGACATGGAGCGCGTGCTCGCGTGGCTGCGGCAGCATCGCCCGCGCCGGTGAAGGGCCCGCCGGCGGGCCGCGTTCCTTCGCTCGCGGCGCCGTGCTAACGTCGGCCGGCGATGCGTTCGCTCTGGATCGACGCCGAAGCCCGGCAGTTCGTCGACACCTACGCTCCGGCCCACGGCGAGGACCTCGCGCTGCGCGTCTACACGTCGCGCCTGATCGGCCGGGAGGACTCGCTCGTGCTGCACGGCGGCGGCAACACGTCGGTGAAGTCGACCGCGACCGACGTCCTCGGCGACCGGATCGACGTGATCCACGTCAAGGGCAGCGGCTGGGACCTCGCCGGCATCGAGCCGCAGGGACTGCCCGCGCTGGAGCTGGAGCCGCTCAGGCGCCTGCGCGCGGTGCCGGCGATGAGCGACGAACAGATGGTCGCGCAGATCCGCCGCCGCCTGCTCGACCCTGGTGCGCCGACGCCGTCGGTCGAGACGCTGCTGCACGCGTTCCTGCCGGCGAGGTTCGTCGACCACACGCACGCCGACGCGATCCTCGTGCTCACCAACCAGCCCGACGGCCGGGCGATGGTGCGCGACGCGCTCGGCGACGACGTCGCCGTCCTGCCGTGGATCTTCCCCGGGTTCCCGCTGGCGCGCGCGGTCGCCGAGGCGGTCGAGCGCGAGCCGCGCTGCATCGGCGTCGTGCTGGAGAAGCACGGCATCTTCACGTTCGGCGACACCGCGCGCGAGAGCTACGAGCGGATGATCGATCTCGTCGATCGGGCCGAGCGGTTCATCGACGCACGCAAGCGCGGCCGGCACACGATGACGATGCCGACCAGCGCGCTGCTCGGCGACGACGAGGCGCGTGCGCTCGTCGCCGAGGTGGCGCCGATGGTGCGCGGCGCGGTGGCGTTCGCGAGCGCGCCGCCCAACCTGCCGAAGAAGGTGCACACGCGGTTCGTCATGCAGTGGCGCGGCAGTGACGACGTGCGCGCGTTCGCCTCGCACCCCGACGCGCGCCGCTTGCTCGCACTCGGCCCGCTGACCCCGGACCACGTGATCCGCACCAAGGCCGCCTACCTGTGGCTGTCGCTGGAGCAGGCGCGCGACCCGGTCAAGCTCGCGCAGGCGGTGCTCGACTACGAGGCGGACTACACGCGCCGGTTCGCCGCGTACCGCGACCGCCTGCCGCCGCGGACACCGATGTTCGACCCGATGCCGCGCGTCGTCGTCGTCGAGCAGCTCGGCGTGTTCGCGTTCGGCGTCAACGCCAGGGCGGCCGCGGTCGCCGCGGACATCGCCGAGCACACGCTGCGCGCCAAGGCCGACGCCGAGGCGGTCGGCAGCTACACCGAGCTGGACCCGGGCGAGGTGTTCGCGATGGAGTACTGGTCGCTGGAGATCGCCAAGCTCGGCAAACAGCGGCCGCCGGTGCTCGCCGGGCAGGTGGCGTTGGTCACCGGCGCGGCCGGGGCGATCGGCTATGGGATCGCGCGCGCGCTGCTGGACGCGGGCGCCGAGGTCGTGGTCACCGACGTGAACGAGGATGCGCTCGCGCGCGTGCACAACAAGCTGGTCGCCGCCTACGGCGCGGCGCGGTGCGTCGCGCTGCCGATGGACGTCACCCGCGACGAACAGGTCGCGCACGCGTTCGCCGAGACCTGCCGGCGGTTCGGCGGGGTCGACATCGTCGTGCCGAACGCGGGCGTCGCCTACGTGAGTCGTCTCGCCGACATGGACGGGAAGGAGTTCCGCCGCGTCGTCGATGTGAACCTGATCGGCACGATGACCGTGCTGCGCGAGGCGGCGCGCGTGCTCGCCCGTCAGGGTACCGGCGGCGCCGTCGTGGTGCAGGGCAGCAAGAACGTGTTCGAGCCGGGCGCCGGGTTCGGCGCGTACTCGGCCAGCAAGGCCGGCGCGCACCAGATCGGCAAGGTCGCGGCGCTGGAGCTTGCTGAGATCGGGGTGACGGTGAACATGATCAACGCCGACGCCGTGTTCGGCGACGACGATCTCCCGAGCGGGCTGTGGCAGGAGATCGGGCCGGACCGCATGCGGGCGCGCGGCCTCGATCCCGCCGGGCTGCGCGAGTACTACCGCAACCGCAGCCTGCTCAAGCGCGAGGTCACGCCCGAGCACGTCGGCGCCGCGGTCGTGTTCTTCGCCTCGGGCGCGACGCCGACGACCGGCGCGACGCTGCCGATCGACGCCGGGATCCCCGGCGCCTTCCCGCGCTGAACGGCGCGTGCCTTCAGCGGGCGCGCGGCGCTGCCCGGCGCGGCGTCACAGGTTGCCGCCGAGCAGCGTGTCGAGTGCGTTGCCGTGCACGACCGGGACGGTCGTGCCCGCGCCCACGTCGACGATCGCCGGCTGGGTGAACAGGTGGCCCTGGATCAGCGCGGCGTTGTTCGGAATCGCCACGTTGAGGCTGGCGATTCCCGAGGCGTTGGTCGCGAACGGCAGCGACACGTCGGCGCTCACGCACAGCTGGCAGGTCGCGCCCATCCCCAGGAAGCCGAGGTTGAGGGGCAGCGGGATCCCGTTGAAGAGCGTGCGCGACGCGCCGAGGTACAGCGTGCCGCCGGACAGCGGGCGCGCGTTGCTCACGCGCCAGGTGATCGTGCCCCCGGTCTCCGGTGAGCCGAGCCCGCTGTGCACCGGGATCTGGTTGCCGGTGCCCGGGCACCCGGAGCAGAACTGGGTGAACGAGCCGTTGAAGTGCGTGTAGTAGACCGCCGTTGCCGTCTCGGTGCCGTCGACGAGCACGTTGATCGAGGTCTGACCGAGGGGCTGGTTCAGGCCGTTGACCACCCACTGCTTGAACGGGTGGACGCCGTTCAGCGACGGCGCGGTCAGGGTCACGGTCGTGCCGTGGCCGTAGAAGCGGTCGAACGGCGTGGTGCCGTTCTGGTTGCCGTTCAGGTCGGGCGTGTTGACCGTGATCGCGATCCCGCTCGTCGGGTTGCTGGAACGGATCTGCAGCGTGCGCCGCGCGACGTAGCGCGCGATCGCCGTGTCGTCGGACAGGCCGATCGTGTCGACGTCGAGCACGCGCTGGCCGGCCGCCTGCTCGACGAAGCTGCCGGACGGCGACACGCGCAGTGCCCAGTTGGTGAACACGTAGGTCGTCGTGCCCGAGACGTGCTGCGCCGGGGCGGTCAGCCGGTAGCCCTGGTTCGGCGCGTAGCTGCGTTGGAAGTTGGTGGTTCCGTTCTTGCGGTCCAGCCGGTCGGTCTGGTCGACGGTGATCGACACGCCGGTCACCCCGCTCGACTGCACGTCGAGGTTGACCCAGGTCGGCTCGTAGTCGTCGCGACCGAACCACAGGTACATCGGCTGCGCCGCGCCCGCGCTGTCGAGCACGTAGCCGGCCCCGGCGAACGTGCGCGGCTGGCCGGAGTGCACGCCGGTCATGAAGTAGTCGCCCCAGCGGTTGGAGCTCGGTCCGCGCAACCCGGTGCGCGCGACGACGCTCGCCCAGTTCGAGAACGAGTTGTACTGGTCGAGCAGGAACGCGCCGAGCGACAGCTGGCGCGTGCCGCCGCCGAACGCGAACGTCCCGCCGACGTGGCCGAGCTGGTTCGCCGCGGCCGAGGGGAAGTGGTAGGCGAAGTCGGTGTTCCACAGGTCGAACTGGCCGAGCAGCGTGCGCGCGTTGTTCGCGGTGAACCGCGCGACGCGGACGAAGGTCTGCGGCCGGCTCGCGCCCGTGCTGCCCGACGTCCACCAGAAGCTCAGCTCGCTGCCGTTGTTCGTGCCGGTCAGCACGGTGTTGACCGTGTAGGCGAAGCTCGTCCAGTCGCGCCCGTCCGGGCCGGGTGCCGGCGTCGGCGTGCCGCTCCACGTGCTCACGGTGCGCGACGCGATGGTCGCCGAGGTCGCCGAGTCCGCCCACTCGTACACGCGCAGCGTCGACGTGCTCTGGTGCGCGGCCCAGTACATGGTCGCGCGCGAGCCCTGCGCGAAGCGGTACGAGCCGTAGCCGCCGAGCTGGGTGGTCGTGTAGTACACGATCGGGACCGACGCGCCGTCCCAGAGCTGCTGCAGCGGGATCCGGTAGAGCAGCAGCCCGGCCGCCGAGTTGGGCGGCGTGCCGATGATGCACGAGCCGTAGAAGTACCCGTCGCTGTAGGTGATGTCGCTGTAGTCGAGGAACCGGTCGGTGAGCCCGAACTGCGCCGGAGTCAGGTCGTAGTAGATCCACGAATTGCTGCGCAGGCCGTCGCGCCCCTTCGCGCGCGCGAGGCGCAGGCTGCCCATCTGCGTGGTCGCGCTGTAGCGGTACTCGAGCAGCCACAGGGTCATTCCCTGGTCGACACCCGAGCCGACGTGCGGCACGACGATCGCGCGCTGGTCGCAGCAGAATCCGCCGTCGCGTGCCGGGAAGCGCGTGCTCGGGTTGATGTGCGACCACGTCTTGCCCGAGTCGGTGGACAGCGCGGCGAAGAAGTTGCCCGTGTAGAACACGGTGTCGCGGTGGACGCAGGTCGTCGGCTCGCACGTCGTCTGCGCCGCGCTCGCTCCCGCCG
>DATGPD010000254.1:0-4837 GCA_035305285.1 Planctomycetota bacterium | reverse complement strand
GACCGGCTACGCGCTCGCGTTCGCGCTCGGTTCGCTCTGGCCCGCGCTCGCCGGCGGCCCGCCCGGGTGGGCGACCGCGGCGGCCGCGCTGGTGGCGGTCGGCGCCGGCGCGGTGTTCGGCGTGGCCCCGGCGAACCGCGCCGCGCGCCTCGATCCCGTGCAGGCCCTGGCGAGGCGGTGACGATGCGGCGCGCCGACCTCATCGCCCTCGCGTTCGGCTCGGTGCGCAGCGCGCCGCTGCGCACCGCGCTCACCGCGCTGGGCATCGCGATCGGCATCTTCGCCGCGGTCGTCCTCACCGCGCTCGGCAGCGGGCTGCGCGAGTTCGTGCTCGCCGAGTTCGCCGCGTTCGGCAGCAACCACCTCACCGTGCAGCCCGGGCTCGCGCAGACGCACGGTGTGCCGGGCGGACTCGTGCACAACACGCGGCCGCTGACCTTCGCCGACGCCCAGGCGATCGCGACGGTGGCCGGCGTGCGCTACGTGTCGCCCCAGGTGACCGGCAACGCCGAGGCGAAGTACGGCGTGCGCACGCGCCGCGTGACGGTGTTCGGCTGCTCGTCGTCGGTGCCGGACATGTACCACATGGCCGTCGCGCTGGGATCGTTCCTGCCCAACGACCCGCCCGAGGCCGCGCGGCCGCTCGTCGTGCTCGGCGCGCGGGTCTACGAGGAACTGTTCGGCACCGAGAACCCCCTGGGCAAGCGGATCGCGCTGGCGCAGCAGCGCTTCACGGTCGTCGGCGTGATGGCCGCGCGCGGCGACGTGCTCGGCTTCGACCTCGACGAGATGGTCTACGTGCCGACCGCGAAGGCGATGGAACTGTTCGACCGGCGCGACCTGCAGGAGATCAACGTCACGTTCGAGCCCTCGGTCGGCGCGCGCCGCGTCGCAGAAGGCGTGCGACGCGTGCTCGTGCTGCGCCACGGGCGCGAGGACTTCACGATCATCGAGCAGGAAGCGATGGTCGCGGCGGTCGACTCGGTGCTCGGCATGCTGACCCTGGCGGTCGCGGCGCTCGGCGGCATCTCGCTCCTCGTCGGCGCGGTCGGCGTGGCGACGATCATGACCATCGCGGTGCGCGAACGGACGCGCGAGGTCGGCCTGCTCGTCGCGCTCGGCGCGCGCCGGCATCAGATCGCCGGCCTGTTCCTCGTGGAGGCCGTGGTCATCGCCGCGCTCGGCGGACTCGGCGGCCTCGTTGCCGGCCAGGGCGTCGTGGCGCTGCTCCAGGCGATGGTCCCCCGCCTGCCGGCGGCCGCGACCGTGGAGGCGGTCGTCGCCGCGCTCGGCGTTTCGGTCGGAATCGGCGTGCTCGCCGGCGTGCTGCCCGCGCTGCGCGCCGCGCGCCTCGACCCGATCGAGGCGCTGCGCGCGGAGTGACTCGGCGCAGGTCGCGGGGCGGCGACCACGAACTTCGTCGCAGGCACTGCGGCCCGGAAGTGAGTGCCGCCTTCGTGCTGCGCATGCCCGAGGCGCTGGACTCCGGATCAGGCAGCGCAGGTCTCCCCCTTCGCGCGCCGTTCGTGCCGTGCCCCGGGCCTCAGAGCAGCGAGCTCACCCACCACAACACGCCGATCGTCCACGCGACGTACGCCGTGACCATCCCGGCCTCCCCCACGCCACTCGGCCAGCCCGCGGGCGGATGCAGGCGGTCGGCGATCCGGCGTGCCGCCCACCTGGCACGCACGATGCTCGCATCGCGCCGCCTCCGCGCGCGGCCGCGGCTCGCGCTGCGGCCGCCGTCGTCGCCCGGCCTTCCGTAGCTGCCGTCGTGCGCCGAAGGATCCGTGTCACGACGTCGTGCACCGTCGTCGCCGTCGAAGTCGGAATCGTTCATGTTCGCTGGCTCCTCGCGTTCCCGCCGGTCCCGCCATGCCCGCCGCCGGTCACACGCCGCGTGCGCCTCGTCGGTCGGCGCGCCCTCGTCGGACGAAGGCGCCGCGGTCGGCGTGACCGCCAAGGTCAGGTCGCTCTCCTTCGTGATCATCGTCGGCATCGTGAGTCGTTGGTTCCGCTCGCGTGCGCGAGCGACAACAGAAAAAGGTGGAAGCCGCATCCCTTCCGTCGCAGCCGGTTGGAAGAACGTCGCGTCGTGGCGGCGTCGCACTTCGGCCGCGCTGCGGGAGCGTGTCTGCGCGACAGATCGATGCTGCAGGCGGCTTATTCCCCGGCGGGAGGAAACGCCCCACCGAGGCGCGACTCGCGGCGTGCCGGCAGGCAAAGTCGAGGGCAAGCGAGATCCTTCTCCGCCAGCTCACGCGCCGGTTCGGCCAGCTCCCGCAAGCGGTCGCCGACCGCGTCCGCGCCGCTCGGGATGCCGACCTCGAACGCTGGGCTGACGCCGTGCTCACGGCGAACAGCCTCGAAGACGTGCTGGGTCGCTGATCCGCGCGGCCGGGTCCGGCTCGCGCATCCGGCGCGCGGACGCACCGGATCCGCGTCAGCTCGCTGCCCGCACCAGCTGCTCGATCGCGCGTCGCCCTTCCACGCCGAGCGCCACCGTGAACTCGTTCACGTAGAGCTCGATGTGCTGGCGGCAGACCTCCTCGCTCAGCTCCTGGGCATGTGCGCGCACGAACTCCCGCGACAACTCGGGGCGCGCGCGCGCCAGCTCCACCGACGCCCGCAGCGCGGCATCGATCCGGCGGATCACGTCGTCGCCGAGCGCGGCGAGCGCGGCGACCACGCCGAGCGGCAGCGGCAGGCCGGTGGCCTCTTCCCAGAGCACCCCGAGGTCGGCGAGCGCCTGCAGGCCGAGCGCCTCGTACGTGAACCTTCCCTCGTGGATGACGACGCCGGCGTCCACCTCGCGCGCGACGACCGCCGGCATGATCGCGTCGAAGCGCATCGCCACCGGCTGCACGTCGCGCGGCGCGAAGCGGCGCAGCAGCAGCGCGGCGGTGGTTCCGGCCCCGGGGATCGCGACCCGCCGGCCGGCAAGGCCCGCAAGCCCGCCTTCGATGGCCCCGGGCAACGCCACGACCAGCGGTCCGCAGCCACGCCCCAGCGCCGCCCCGGCATCGAGCAACACGTAGCGATCGCGCACGGCGGCGAACGTCGCAACGCTCATCTTGCTGATCGGATGGGCCCGCGCCGGATCGCGCGCCCGCAGGTTCAGCTCCTCGATGTCGAGCAGTTCGGCGCGCGGCGCGAACCCGGGCAACGACACGAAGCCGTGGACCAGCCCGTGGAACACGAACGTGTCGTTGGGACACGGCGAGAAGGCGATGGTGAGCGCGCGCGCAGCCACGCCACGAGGGTAGCGGGAGGGATCTCGATCACGATCCACCCGCAGCGGCCGACACCGCGAGGACTCGCCGGCACCCGCCGCACACGCGGCCGCCCACCACCCGCCGCGCGCTCGCGGCGCGGCGTGTCAGCGCGGCGCGGCTCCCCCGCGCATCCGCTCGTGCGCGTTGCGCGCTCCGAGCCGGCGCAGCTCCTGCGCCGCCCAACGCCGGTCGTCCGGCGTCGCGGTCCAGGGCCACAGGGCCGCGACCTGTTCGCTGAGGTCCAGCCCGCGCAGGAACCAGCGCGGGCCGCCGCCCTCGCCGCCGTTCGGGCGCACGAGGTGCAGCTCCGTGCGGTGCGGCGAGATCGTCCACTCGACTGCGGGGATCGTCGCGTCGGCGCGCAGGAGCGCGAGGACGAAGGTCCCCGGCCCCGGCCCTTCGGCCACGTCGAGCCGCCACTCGTCAGGCAGCGCGAGCACGAGCGGTCCCTTCGCCCTGGCCGTGCGCTCGATGCGCCCCGGGGTGAACAGCACGCCGGCCAGTTCGGCGAGCCGGCGCGCGGCCTCGGGCGCCTGCGGGAACTGCACCGGGTGCGGCGGCACGTGGCTCGGCAGGCGGCGCAGCGACTCGGCGAGCACGTCGCCGGCGAGCACGAACCGGGTCGCGGGGAAGCGCGCGTCGTCGCGCGGGCGCAGCACAGCGCGCAGCGCGAGCAGCGGACCGATCGGCACCGCGCGGTAGACCGCGCGCCCGTCGCCCAGCACGAGGAGCGGGTCGGCCGGCGCGCGCGCGCGACGGTAGCTCGCCTCGATCGCGGCACCCGGGCCGCTCGGCCAGAGCAGCGCGCGCAGGTCGCCGGAGACGAAGGTCGCGCGCCGCAGCGGGCGCTGCGGATCGCTGTGCGGCTCCAGCTCCAGGCGGCTGCCGTCCGCGAAGGCCAGCGCGAGGCGCCCGAGCGGCGGCAGCGTCTGCTCGCCGTCGCGCAGGCACAGCCGCAGGGACGGCGTGAGCATCGCTTCCGCGCCGCCGACGAAGTCGAGCTTGATGCCCTCGGCGCGCGCCCGGATCCGGATCCCTCCGGGGGTGAACACCTCCGCGGGTCGCACGACCGACGCCGCGTGCGGCGTGCGGGTGCCGCCGTCGCCGAGGTCGAGCGCGGTGAGCGGGATGCTGCCGTCCGCGGCGCGGCAGCCGCTGACCAGGATGAACGGCGCGGCCGGCGCACCGTCGGGCCCCTGCGCGCAGGGGAGCGCGAGGGCGGCGAGGACCAGGGGGAGGGCCATGTCCCTTCATCGGCATCGGCGGCTGCCCGCCCGCAGACGCCTTCCGCGTCCGGGGTACGATCGCCCCCCGCATGCGTTCCCCTCCCGTCGCCGGCGACCTCGCGGCGCGCCTGGTCGACAACGTCGGCCGCGTGCTGCTCGGCAAGCGCGGCGCGATCCAGCTCGCGACCGTCGCGCTGTTCGCCGACGGCCATCTGCTCGTCGAGGACAACCCGGGCGTCGGCAAGACGCTGCTCGCGCGCGCGCTCGCACGCTCGCTCGACCTGCCGTTCCAGCGCGTGCAGTGCACCGCCGACCTGCTGCCCGCCGACATCCTCG
>DATGPD010000253.1:0-4500 GCA_035305285.1 Planctomycetota bacterium | reverse complement strand
ACACGGTCTCGTCGTCGAGCAGGCACACGACGCGCAGGCCGGACAGCGCGGGGAGCGGTGTCTCGGTCCCTCGTTCGGGGTCCACCAGAGCCCAACGAGGCTGTCGGGTCCGCCACGACGGTGCGTCACCCGCTCCGATGGAGTACACGAGCCAGAGGTCCTTCACCGCAAACCCGTTGTTGGCTCGCCACGGCACGAACCTCCTCCTGGTCAAGTCGAACCAGGCACGCTCGCCGCCGGGACGGATGACGGGCAGGGCGTGACCGCTCGCGGCGAAGACGGTGTCGCGCGGATCCCAGGGCACGGTCTCCACCGTGTCGCCCTCGCCGGCAAAGCACAGCCGGTCGCCGTCGCCCCACACCGGGCGATCCCCCGGCGCGCGCAGCGTCGTCGTCGCGCGCGCTTCCGCATTCAGGCTCGCCCGCAACGCGGCGCCGACGCGCACGAGCCCGGTGTCGGAGTCGAACGAGAGCGGCTCGCGCCGCAAGGTCACGGCATCGAGCAGGAACGTGGCGCGCCCTTCGCGCAGCATCCAGAACCGCTGCTGCACGAAGTGCCACGCGCCGCGCTGCAGGACGTGCGGCGACAGCACCGACTCGCCGACCGCCCCGAGCGGCACGACGTCACCGCTCGCGAGGTCGATCCGCACCGGCATGCCCGGCCACGCGGTGTGCCCGGCCAGACTCGCGAGCGCGTAGCGGTGATCCGGGGTGACGCCATACACCGTCCCGCGGCTGTCCGCGTACAGGTCAGGGCGCTCGTACGGCGCGACCCAGCTCGCGAGCCACACGGCCGGCGGGACGAGCCCGCCCACGGTCGCGATCGCGCCGAGCGTGACGGAACGCAGCGGGCCGCCGCCGCGCCGCCCGCGCACGAACGAGCACCACGAGACGAACAGGCCGAGGAGGACGGCGTACGCGATTCCGGTCGTGACGGAGAACACGCTGTCCGCCGCAATCGCGGGTTCGAGACCCGGATAAGCCCCGCAGACCGCGCGAGCCGCGAGATAGACGACGAGCCCCAGGAGCAACGCGGCGCCGACCGCCATCCGGCCCGCGGGCAGCCAGGTCGCCGTGGCGGCGACCCATGGGACCAGCAGCAGGGCAATGGCGCTGCCGCCGAGCAGCACCGCGCTCGTCAGGCCGCGCCGGTCCCGGAACAGGAACTGCTGGTCGAGCCAGGACCACGGCGTCGGCAGCCCGCGCATCCAGAGCAGACCGTGGCCGACCGCGATCGCCGCCGGAACGAGCACGCATGCGACCACGACAACGAACAGCACCTTGCCGGCGAACGCCGGCTGGAGTGCGCCGGGCAACCGCCGGAGGAACACGTCGCCGCGAACGCCGTGCTCGCCGCGCACGAGCTGGGGCGCAGCCAACGCGAGGACGCCGAACGCTGCAACCGCGGCGTGCAGCGCGACCACGGTCGGCAGGGCATGGAACCGGATCCCGCCGCCGTCCCCGGCCTCGATGCAAAACGAGGACAGCGGCCGCGACCAGAACAAGCAGGCGAGCACCGCGAACGCGAGCCCGGCGTACGCGAGCAGCATTCCGCGCTGCGCCCGCCACTCCTTCACGAACCAGACGAGCCACAGCGCGCGCCGGCGCCGGCTCTCGACGAAGGGCACCGCGCTCATACCGCCACCTCCCCGCCGCACGCCGCCGCGAGCACCCGGTGCAGCTCGCGCGGCGCCTGCGCGGGTTCTTCCCTGCCGATCACCTCGGCGAGGTCGCCGTGCCGCGCGATCCTGCCGTCGTGCAGCAGCGCGACGCGGTCCGCGATGCGCGCGGCGATCTCCAGCTCGTGCGTCGCGCACAGCACCGTGCGCTCGCCGTCGCGCAGCGACTGCACGATCCCGCCGAGCACCTCCTCGCGCACGAGCGGGTCGAGCCCGGCGAACGGCTCGTCGAGCAGGAGCAGCTCCGGCTCGCTCGCGAGCGCCGCGACGAGCATCGCCTTCATCCCCTCGCCGCGGGACAGCGCCTTGAACTTCGTCGTGAGCGGCACCGCGAGCTGGCGCGCGAGTTCGGCGCAAAGGCTCGTGTTCCAGGTCGGGTAGTGCGGCGCGAGGAAGGCGTAGAGCCGCGCCGGCGTCATCCACGGGTAGACGTCCGGGACGTCCGGCACGTAGCCGATGCGGCGCACCACCGCGGCGTGCGCGCGCAACGGGTCCGCGCCGAACACGCGGACACCGCCGCGCGTAGGACGAAGCACCCCGAGCAGGAGGCGCAGCAGCGTGCTCTTGCCCGCGCCGTTGCCGCCGAGCAGCACCGTGACCTTCCCCGGCGCGAGCCGGAGGTCGAGCCCCTGCAGCACATTCCTCCGCCGACCGTAGGCGAAGTCGAGCCCTTCGATCGAGACGACGTCGTTCATCGTTTCCCCTCCGTTGCCATCCCTTCCTCCGCGAGCACCTCGTCCAGGAGGCGCGTGATTGCCTCGGCGCCGTGCCCCGCGCGCAGCGCCGCCGCGATCGCCTCGCGCAACGCCGCCAGCGTCTGCGCACGCCGCAGCGCCCTCGCCACCGCCGGCCCCGCCGCGGTCACGAAGACTCCCGACCCGTTGCGCCCCTCGGTCGCGCCGAGGTGCTCCAGGTCGCGGTAGGCCTTGGTGACCGTGTTCGGGTTGACCAGCGCCTGCGCCGCGAGCCCGCGCACGCTCGGCAGCCGGTCGCCGGGCTGCAGCGCGCCGTTCGCGATCGCGTCGAGCACCGCAGCCACGATCTGCTGCGAAGGCGGCGTCAGGCTGTTCGGGTCGACCCGGCAGTGCACGACCGTCCTATCGGACTAGGACGGTGGACGGGTTGAGGGCTCGAGAGCTTTGGCCGTGCTGTCCTCCCATGGCATGAGGACACGGCTCGACAGGAGCCGCCGCTGCCGGACACCCGGTGGCGAGAACTCCTCGCGACGAGCTTCCTCAGCTTGCGCCGCCCAGCGGGCGGCTTCCGCCGTTCGTCCCAAACGGCAGAGCACGGACGCCGCGGAATCGGATGACGTGGGAGCAGTGCGCAACCCGTCCAGGCTCTTCCCAGGTTCGCATGGTCCACCACGGAGTGGCCGCGGGCTCCGTTCGCGGCGATCGCGTTCGGGGCACGCACGAGGACCGCGGCCACGCGGCGAGACAGTGCGACCGAGGATCCGCAGTGTGCCGCCGGCCATGCGCCGCCTGCGCGACGCGCTTCCTGCGTGCGGGCCGCCCTCCGCGAACTCGGCGGCATACCGCGCCAGGGAACCCAGGTCGGCCGCCGCGATCTCCCCCGCGGACCATGACCCGAGATCACGTTCATCGTGCAGCCCGCGTGGCGGCACGACGCCGTAGTCCGCAGTCGCATCGCCGCCGTGCCTGGCGGCGATGCGAACACGGCACGACATCGGACGGGGGCCGTCGCCCCGGCGCCCCTCGCACAGCCTACTTCTTGCGCGTGTACTCGATCGTCATGTGCTGCATCTCTTCCCCGTCGGGACCCGGACCGAACAACGAGAAGACGTAGCGGTCGTCGCTCTCGATCTTGATCACCGTCCGCATCTTCTCGAGCTTGCCCGACATGCCGGCGCTCTCGCCGCTCATCCGGAGCTCCTTCTTGCTCTCGTCGTAGGTGCCCGTCAGAAGGATCGGGCTCGGGCTCATGGAGTCCGACCAGAAGGTGACGTGCTGCTTGCGCACTGGGCAGTAGCTGTTCACGCCGTGGCCGTGGAACGGCATGCCCATGAGTTCGCCTTCGAAGTGGTCGACCGTGTGGAATGCACCGAGCTTCTCGGTGCGCAGGCTGCCCTTGCTCTGCTGCCCGGAGCCGTCGGGCGCGGTGATGGTGATGACGGCGTCCCAGGTGCCCGCCAGGTTCAAGATCCGCTCGTGCTCGGGACCGGGCTTGGGCATGTCCTGCGCGGGGTCCTGTCGTCCGGACAGTCCGGCGATGCCGAGGCCGGAAACTAGGGCGGTGAGGGTGAGGAGGATGGTCTTCATGGTCGTGAAGAAGGTTCAGGGGACCGGCACACGGTCGCCGCGTCTACGCAGCCGGCGAGCGTGTGAGCCAGGGATGCTGGCCGAGCCTCGACGAACGAGCCGCGCGGGAATGGACGCCCTCGCGCGGAAGCCGTCGGCGATGGCGCCGGCACGGCCGTGTCGGGCGCGACCGCTGCAGACGTTGGCGTCAGGCCCTGGCATCCTCCCCGACCGAGCCCAGTGCCTCGCGCGAAGGATCGCCGCGTTCCCGACCGCGCCGCCGCGCGTCCCTGGTGCCGCCGCACACGAGCGGCGAACCCGCCTGGCGGCCGCGAACTGCGCGGGCTCGCCGCGCGGCCCCGCACCTACACCGTCGCGCGGCGCGGCGCCGCTCCGCTACCGGCGTGCTCCGGCGACGGACCGTGTGCGTCGCCGTGCACGCGCCGGACGGATCGAGCCCCGCCGCGGCGCTCACTTCTCCAGCTTCTCGGCCAGCTCGCGCGAGTTCGGATGCCGCTTCCTGCCGCGCTCCCAAACCTCGCGCGCCTTCTCCTTGTCGCC
>DATGPD010000252.1:0-8546 GCA_035305285.1 Planctomycetota bacterium | reverse complement strand
CCGTCGCCGCCGCGGCGAGCACCGCGCGGCGCACGTCGGCGAGCGGGCGCGCGGCCGCGCGCCGGGCCTTCTCCAGCACCAGCACGAACCCGGGCAGCGCGAACAGGTGGATCGGGCGGTGCCCGACGAGCAGCCCGAGGCACACCCCGGCGAGCGCGAACCCGCCGGCGCCCGGGTGCGCGCGCACGCGCAGCGCCTGCAGCACGGCGAGCGCGAACAGCATCGCGTCGAACGCATAGACCTCGGCCGCGACCGCCTGCGACCAGAAGGTCAGTCCGAGCGCGAGCGAGGCCGCACCCACCGCCGCGCCGGCGCGCGTGCCGCCGAGCCGCCGCCCCACGAGGAACACCAGCGCGGCCGCCGTCGCCGCCGCGACCGCCGAGAACAGGTTGGCGCGCAGGGCCGGGTCGCCCGCCGGCACGAGCCGCACGAACAGACCGCCCAGCAGCGCGTGCAGCGGGTAGCCCGGAGGGTGCGGCACCCCGAAGGTCGCCGCGGCGAGCGCGATCTCGGGTGCGTCGCCGACGTAGACCGTCCGGCAGGCGGTCGTCGCGTAGAGCGCGAAGCTCGCGAGCCACACCCCGAGCGCGCACGCCCGGTCGCCGGCCGCCGCCGGCCGCACGTCGGTGCCCAGGTCCGCTGCCACCGCAGCGAGCATGCCGGACCGCGCCGGCGCGCACACCTTCGAACCCGGCCGGAACGGCGCGCGCCGGCGGGCTATGATCGCCGCGTCGCATGACCCAGCTCTCCACCCCGCGCGCGACGAACCAGCGGACGCGCCCGACGATCCGTCTGGACGGCCGCGACGTCGAGTTCACCGAGGGCGAGACGATCTACCAGGTCGCCCGCCGGCACGCCGCCCAGGTGCCGACCCTCTGCTACGACGACCGCCTCGCGCCGTTCGGCGCCTGCCGCCTCTGCGTCGTCGAGGTCGAGGGCGTGCGCAACCCGGTCGCCTCGTGCACGACCAAGGCGGTCGCCGGCATGGTGGTGAAGACGCGCACCGAGCAGATCGAGAGCCACCGCAAGACGCTGCTCGAGATGGTGGCCTCGGAGAACCCGACCTGCACGGTGGACCCGCTGCGCGGTTATTCGAGCCAGGAGCTGGGCAACCTGCTCGCGCGCTACGAGGTGAAGGGTGACCGCTTCCGCGGCGCGCACTCGGGGCACAGCAAGAAGGACGACGACAACCCCTTCATCCTGCGCGACTACGACCTCTGCATCTCCTGCTACCGCTGCGTGCGGGTGTGCGCCGAGCAGGAGGGCGACTACGCGATCAGCGTCGCCAACCGCGGCTTCCACACGCAGATCACCACGGAGTTCGACGCGCTGCTCAAGGACAGCTCGTGCACGTTCTGCGGCCAGTGCGTGCAGACCTGCCCCACCGGCGCGCTCGCCGATCGCAAGGCGCTGCGCCACGCCGACGACCCGCGGCCGATCCAGAAGACGCGCACCGTGTGTCCGTACTGCGGCGTCGGCTGCAGCGTCGACATGCTGACCAAGGGCGACAAGGTCGTCGGCATCCAGCCGGCGATGGATGGCCCGGCGAACGAGGGCGCCCTGTGCATCAAGGGCCAGTTCGCCTTCGACTTCATCCAGCACCCCGAGCGGCTGAAGACCCCGCTGGTGCGCGACGATTCCGGGCAGCTCGTGCCCGCGACCTGGGACGAGGCGCTCGACCGCGCCGCGCAGGGCTTCGTGCGCGCCGCCGAGAAGCACGGCCCGAAGGCGGTATTCGCGATCGCCTCCGGGCGGGCGCCGAACGAGGCGAGCTACGTGGTGCAGAAGTTCATCCGCGCCGGCTTCGGCACCAACTCGGTCGACAACTGTTCACGGCATTGACACTCGCCCACGGTCGCGGGTCTCGCGGCCAAGATCGGACGGGGTGCGATGTCGAACCCGCTCGCCGACATGGCGAAGCCGAACGTCATCTTCTGCATCGGCACCAACATGACCGAGTGCCACCCGGTCGCCGCGACGCGCCTCAAGAAGGCGCTGCGGCGCGGGGCGAAGATGATCGTGGCGGATCCGCGCCGGATCGGGCTCGCGGAGATCGCGGACCTCTACCTGCCGCTGAAGGTCGGCACCGATGTCGCGCTCCTGCTCGCGATGGCCCACGTGATCGCGCGCGACGGGCTGATGAACGAGGAGTTCGTGCGTGAACGGACCGCCGAGCTGGACGCGTTCCTCGCCCACGTGCGTCGCTTCCCGCCGGAATGGGCCGAGCCGATCTGCGGCGTGCCGGCGCGCGACATCGAGACCGCGGCGCGCTGGTACGCGACCGGCAACCCCTCGGCGATCTACTACACGCTCGGCATCACCGAGCACGTGTGCGGCGTCGACAACGTGCAGAGCCTGTGCAACCTGGCCCTGATGACCGGCAACCTCGGGCGCGAGGGCGCGGGCATCAACCCGATGCGCGGGCAGAACAACATCCAGGGCTCGGGCGACGCCGGCGGCATCCCGGCCAACTACCCCGGTTACCAGCCGGTCACCGACCCGGACAACCAGGCGAAGTTCGAGCGCCTCTACGGCAAGAAGGTCGAACTGGAGCGCGGCTGGACCAAGGTCGACGCGTTCCAGAAGGCGGGCACCGAGGTGTTCGCCATGCTGATCGACGGCGAGAACTCGGTGGTCAGCGACCCCGACCGCGCGCACACCGAGCACGCGACCGCCGCGCTCGAGCACCTCGTCGTCATCGACATGTTCCTCACCGAGACCGCGCAGCTCGCGCACGTCGTGCTGCCGGCGTCCGCCTGGGGCGAGACCGACGGCACGCAGACCAACACCGAGCGCCGCGTGCAGCGCCTGCGTCAGGCGGTGCCGCCGCAAGGCGAGGCCAGACCCGACTGGTGGATCGTCGCGCAAATCGCCAGGCGCTGCGGCTTCCGCGGATTCGAGTGGCAGTCCGCCGCCGAGGTGTTCGACGAGCTGTGCTCGGTGTCCCCGATCTACGCCGGGCTCGACTGGCAGCGGGTCAGCGAGGGCGAGTCGGTGCACTGGCCGGTGCCGACCAAGGACCACCCGGGCACGCCGATCCTGCACGTCGGCGAGTTCAAGAACGGCAAGGGCATCTTCTCGATCGTCGAGTGGCGCCCGCCGGCGGAGACCCTCAGCGCCGAGTTCCCGGTGTGGCTGACCACCGGCCGCCGCCTGCAGGCCTACCACACGCGCACGATGACCGGGAAGTCGAAGGACATCGAGTACATCCTCCGCGAGGAGACGCTCGAAGTGCACCCCGACGACGTGCGCGCGTGGGGTCTGACCGACGGCGGCTGGGCGCGCGTCGTGAGCGCGCGCGGCGCCGTGTTCGTGAAGGTCAAGGCCACCACCCGCAGCCCGCGCGGCACCGTGTTCTGCTCGTTCTCGTTCGGCGACGTGCCGATCAACTTCCTCACCGGCGGCGGCTACGACCCGGTGACCAAGACGGCGGAGCTGAAGGTGTGCCCGGTGCGCGTCGAGGCCGCGACCGCAGAGCAGGCACGCGCAGCGGCGTACGTCGGCGCGCACGCGGCGGCGCACGCCTGAGGCCGGGCGGGCGGGTCGCGCTCACCCGCCCGCGCCGTAGCGCAGCTCGAGCAGCGCCGGCGACAGCGCCGCATCGCGCGGCGGCAGCGTGACCACGAACACGCGGTCGAAGGCGTCATCGCGCAGCCAGCCGCGCGCGTCGAGGTCGCGCAGCTGCACGCCCAGCGCGCGTGCGAGCGACGGCAGGGTGTTGCTGTGGCCGGCGACCACGGTCACCGACCCGGGCTCCGCCGCGCGCAGCTCCGCGGCGAGTTGCGCCGGCCGGTCCGCCGGGGCCACGTCGATCGCCACCCCGGTCACGCGCGCGAGCGGCTCCAGCGTGGCGCGGGTGCGCGCGTACGGCGTCGCGACCAGCCGCCGCACCCCGGCGTGCGCCAGCAGCCGCGCCAGCGCCTCGGCGCGCTGCTTCCCCCCGTCGCTGAGGTCCGGGTCTTCGCCGTCGGAGGCCTTCTCGGCGTGCCGGACCAGGATGACGGTGTGCGGCGCGGCGGGTGCGGCCTGCTTGCCGCCGTCCTGGGGCACGAAGGCGGCGACGAAGACGAACAGCGCAAGCGCCGCAGCGCGGCGCGACGGAGGCGAGGTGATGGAGGCCATGGCGTCCGCAGGATGCTTACCCGGTGGCCGGCGGCCGATGGAGGGCCGGTCCGGCATCCGCTTCGCCCGGCCTCACGAGCAGAACCGCACCGCCACGTGCAGCCCGCCCGGCCGACGCCCCGCCCCTCAGCCGACGCCCCGCCCCTCAGCCCCCGAACATCTGCGTCCAGGTCGTGCCGTGCCGCCCCAGCCCCACGCGCGCGGCGTCCGACATCATGTTGCGGTGGTGCCCCGGGCTGTACCACCACCCCCGGATCGCGCCCTCGCCGGTCGCGTGGCCGGCGGCGATGTTCTCGGCCGAGGCGCTCGTGCCGGCGCGGGCGGCGCGCTCGCCGAAGGTGCGCTTGCCGGGGACCGGCGATTCGTGGCTGAAGAAGCCGCGCTCGACCATGTCGCGCGAGTGATCGCGCGCCGCGGCGCACAGTGCGACGTCGATCGCAAGCGCGGGAAGGCCGACGAGGATGCGCGTGCGGTTGAGCGTGAGGATGCCGGCGCGCTCCTCGGCGTCGACGCCGTCGGCGATCGCCTCGTTCGCCGCGAGGGTGCGGGCGTCGCGCTCGGACATCGGCGTGGCGCGCGCGGCGAGGCGCTCCAGCTCGGCGTCGAGGTCCACCGCGAGACGGCGCGGGTCGGCGAAGCCGGGCCGCCGCTCGGCAAGCCTGCGGCCCTCGGCGGTCGCGCACAGCACGCCGTCGGCGTGCGCGCGCACGAGCCACAGGTCGGTGAGCAGCGCCGCGGTGCGCGCCGCGCGCTCGTGGATCTCGCGCAGCGCCGGCGTCTCGGCCAGCACGGTGCGCGCGTCGACCACGAGCAGGGCGCGCAGCTCGGCGATGCGCGGATCGATCTCGTCGGCGATCGTCGCCTTCGTCAAGGCCTCGTTGCGCGAGCGGGCGAGCACCTCGGCGCGCAAGGTCTCGATCCGCGCCGCGCCGCCGCGCGCGGCGCGCTTGCCGAGGAGCGCGCGGGCGCGCCGCTCGAACCCCTGGCGCAGGCGCGTCGCGTCGGCCCGGAAGTCGCGCGCCGCGCGGTCGGCCTCGCTCGCGAGGACGTTCAGCAGCATCAGCGCGCCGCGCTCGCCCGCGGCGAGCAGCTCGTCGGCCGCGGCGGTGCGCTCGACGAGGCTGGTCTGCGCGCTGCGCACCCGGCGCGCCGCGTCGGTGAGGTCGGGCTCGGTGGCCTGCGCGCGGACCACGACGCCGAGCGCGACGGCCAGCGCCGCGCCGATCCCGGGTGCGCGCCTCATCGGAAGAAGTTGCGGCACACCTCGACGACGATCTCCAGCTCCTTCGTCGTGCCGGCGAAGGGGTGGCGCGCGCCGAACGAGTGTCCGGTGCGTTCGAGCATGATCAGGCGCCCGGTCTCCTTGGGCAGCCAGTGGTAGAGCAGCTCTGCCTCGGCCGGCGGCACGACCTGGTCCTCCTCGCCGTGCACGAGCAGCACCGGCACGTCGATCATGCGCGCCGCGCGTTCGACGAAGAACCGGTGCGAGTGGTCGCCCAGTTCGGCGCTCAACTCGGCGGACGCACCGCGATGGAAGGTCGACATCGGCGCGAGCCCCACCACGCCCTGCACGCCGCAACCCTCCGCCGCGGCGAGCAGCGCGAGGGTCGCGCCGCGGCCGTGGCCGAGCAAGCCGATCGCACCCGGCGACGACGGATGCCCGTCGGGACGCAGGCCCTGCGCCCACGCGCGCAGGATCGTCTCGACCGAGTCCAGTTCGTCGACCAGCCCGCGCGCATCAGGCAGGAACCAGACCGGGCGCTGTTCGGCCAGGCGCGTCGCGAGGTACGGATAGAACGCCCAATCGGGCGACAGGTCGAAGCCGCGCAACAGCACGACCGGGGGAGCCTGCCGCGGGCTCGGTACGCACCTCAGGCGCAGCTCCCTCCCAAGAGCCGACCAGCGGAGCTCGCGCCCGGAATCCATCGCCGAGGTCTGGGGAACGCAGGAAACGCAAGGGCAGGCAGGGAGCGTGCCGGCGCGGCGCCCGCGTCGGGGGCAGCGAGCACGTTCGAGCGGGCGATGTTACCTTGTTCGCTCGTCCGCACCACATGGCGAACCTGGCCGACGAAGGCGGCGCGGCAGGCTCCGCGCGCATGCAAGAGTTGACGACGCTGGCGGCGCGGATCGGGCATACCTTCGCCGATCTCACCCAGCTCCGGCGCGCGCTCTGCCACGCGTCGACCGGCAACGAGAAGAAGGAGAACTACGAGCGACTGGAGTTCCTCGGGGACGCCATCCTGAGCTACCTCGTCGCCGAACACCTGTTCCGCCACCGGCCGGAGGTGCCGGTGGGCCAGCTCACCGAGCTGCGCGCGCGTCTGGTCGCACGCCCGACGCTCGCCCAGGTCGCGCGCGAGCTGCAGCTCGGCGCGGCGCTCGAAGGCGGGCGCGGCCTGCGCGCGCAGGACCGGGCGTCGCCGCGCATCCTTGCCGACCTCACCGAGGCGGTGCTCGCCGCGATCTACCTCGACGGCGGCCTGCCCGCGGCGACGCGCTTCGTCGAGCGCTGGATCCTGCCGCGCCTCACCGAGGTCGAGCGCCACCCGGCGCCGCCGCGCGACGCAAAGAGCCGGATCTTGCACCACGCGCAGACGCGCGGCCTGGGGCAGCCGACCTATGAGGTGCGCAGCGAGTCGGGTCCGCCGCACGACCGCACCTTCGAGGTCGGCTGCGTGGTCGACGGCAAGACCCTCGGCACCGCGATCGGCAAGACCCGCCAGGAGGCGGAGAAGCTCGCCGCGGCGGCGGCGCTCGCGGTCCTGGCCGAGCAGGAGCTCGGGCGGCGAGACGGCACCGCGTGAACCGATTCGCGCTGGTCGACGCGTTCGCCGGCCTCGGGCAGACGACCGCGCTGGTCGCCGCGCTGCGCGCGCGGCAGCATCGCGCCGCGGGCGGACTGTGGGGCGCGAGCGGCGCGCTCCTGATCGCGACGCTCGCCGATCCCGCCCGGCAGCCGCCGCCGCTCCTCGTCCTCACCGCGAACGACGACGACAGCGAGGCGCTGGCACGCGACCTGGAAACGTTCGGGGTCGCGCACGCGCACGTCCTACCCGCCTTCACGCTGGACGCCGACGGCCAGCCGTCGGCGCACGCGCTGAGCGCGCGCCTGCGCACGCTGCTCGCGCTCGCGCAGGCGCGCCGCCGGCCCGGTCCGCCGCCGCTCCTCCTGTGCGGCATCGAGGCCCTGCTCCAGCCGGCACCCGAACCCGGCGCGCTCGGGCGGCGCCGGCTGGAGCTGCGCGTCGGCGACCGCGTCGCGCTCGCCGACGTGCTCGCGAAGGCGACCGCGGCCGGGCTGCGGCGCGTGCCCGTCGTGCTCGGTCCCGGCGAGGTCAGCCACCGCGGCGACGTGCTCGACGTGTTCCCGCTCGGCGCCGAAGCGGCGCTGCGCATCGAGCTGTTCGACGACGAGATCGAGTCGATCCGCACGCTCGACCCCGCGAGCCAGCGTTCGCTCGAACCCCTGGACGCGGTGACCCTGGCGTTCGGCGCGGGCACCGACGAAGGCACCGCCGACGTGCTCGACCACGTGCTGGCGCGCGACCTCGTCGTCGTCGTGTTCGAGCCGCTGCGCGTCGAGGAGGAGCGCGCCGCCCTGCTCGCGCACGGCGGGCCGATGCAGAAGGCGTGGGACCGCTTCCTCTCGGCGACCACCCCGCTGGCGCAGCTCACCATCGGCGCGCTGCCCAGCCAGGACGTCGACTTCAAGATCCTGTCGGCCGGCAGTGCGGTCGGCGCCGGCGAGGCCGACCCGCACGGCCGCCTGCGCAGCCTGCGCGGCAGCCGCGGACGGACGACGATCGTGTGCCCGGGCGAGGACGAACGCCGACGCCTGCGCGAGATCTTCGCGCACAAGGGTCTCGACCCCGAGCGCGAAGGCGTCGAGCTCCGGGTCGGCGGGTTGAGCCGCGGCTTCCGCGTGCGCGAGCTGGAGTGGACCGTGCTGTCGCACGCCGAGTTCGCCGGCGTGCCGCCGGCGGTGCGCCGCAAGGAGCGCCCGGTGGTCGCGAGCCGGGCGATCGGCAGCTTCTTCGAGCTGGGCCCCGGTGACCTCGTGGTGCACGCCGCGCACGGCATCGCGCAGTTCGAGGGGATCGAGCGCGTCGAGCGCGGGCCGGACGCCGCCGAGGACCACCTCCGCCTGCGCTTCCGCGACGACGTCCTGCTCCTCGTCCCGGCGTCCAAGATCCACCTCGTCCAGAAGTACGTCGGCGCCGGCGAGGCCGCGCCGCGCCTCGACCGGCTCGGCGGCCGCGGATTCCAGCGGCGCAAGGAGGAGGTGCAGCGCGCCCTGTTCGACCTCGCTGCCGAGCTGCTGGAGGTGCAGGCGCAGCGCGCATCGGTGACCCGCCCGCCGTACCCGCGCGATCCCCTGGAAGACGAGTTCCTCGACGGCTTCCCCTTCGTCGACACGCCCGACC